>DASQWI010000013.1 GCA_035640355.1 Actinomycetota bacterium | reverse complement strand
GCTTCGGGATGCCGTGGCCCGGTGGCGAGAGACCGCGAACGCCGAACGAGCGGCGGAGGACGAGGAGCGCCGCTTCGAGCGACGGCGCCTCGATCTCTCGGCCACGCTGGAGGGCATGGTGCGCCTCGACGGCGAGCTCGATCCCGTCACCGGTCAGACCGTGATCACCGCGCTCCGGGCGGTGGAGGATGCGGACGTCCGGTCGCGAGTGGGACACCGATCCGGCGATCAGCACAGTCAGAGCGCCGAGCCCGATGCCCGGACGCCCGCCCAGCGGCGCGCCGACGCGCTCGGTGAGATCTGCCGGCAGTGGCTGGACCTCGCTGAGCGTCCGTTGGTTTTGGCTGAGCGCCCCCACGTGGTGGTGACGATGGATATCGCCTCGCTCGAACGGCGTGCCGGCCATCGGGTCGACCTGGAAGACGTCGGACGGATCGACGGCGAGACCGCCAGGCAGCTCGCGTGTGACGCCCACGTCTCCCGAGTGATCACCGACGGCAGCTCCCAGCCGCTCGATGTCGGGCGGAAGACCAAGCTCGTGCCGCCCTCGCTTCGACGCGCGGTCGCGGTTCGTGACGGCGGGTGCGCGTTCCCGGGGCTGTGGTCGACCTTCGAGCTGGTGCGACGCGCATCACATCAATCATTGGGCGGACGGCGGATCGACCAGCCTTGCCAACCTCGTCCTTCTCTGCCGGCGACACCACCGTCTGGTGCACCACCGACGGTTCACCGTCGAGATGACGAACGATCGACCACGGTTCTTCCGAGTCGATGGGACGGTCCTGGATCGCGGGGGTTGAACAAACCCTCAACCAAGTCGGTCAGGCCGGCGAGGAGGTGGGCCCGGCGTGATCGTGGACGTGCGCCTCGCGCCGGTGCTCCTTATCCAAGTCCCTGTGCGGGATATGGACGTGATCGAGCGGCGGGTGGTTGTGATCGTGCGCGTGAGTTGACAGAAGGTGGGTCCAGTCCTCTCCCTTGTGGAGATAGTGAGTGACGTGGAAATGCTTGTGCTCATGGACGATAGCGTCGTGCTGGTGATGCTGCGGCTCGATCGTCATCGTGCCACCTCCTCCGACCCTATCCTCCCGCACTCTCGAGCCCGCACGCCACCGATGGTTGAGTGAACGCCCAGATAGGGTCGACTTGTGGAGCTGTACGACTACTCGCTGTGGGCAGCGCCGGTGGGACTTGTGATTGGGACGATCGCGCTCATATGGCGCCGACGCTTGCTCCCGTTGCTCCTCGGTGTCGTGGCTGTGCCGCTCGGGGGCGTCGTGGGACGTGTGGCCTGGGAGTGGTTCGCGAATCCTCCATCCGGGGTCGATTTCGGCTCGGAGTTCGAGGGTTTCGACTGGGTAGGCGGCTTCGCGTCCGTCGGTGGACTCGTCGGCACGGTCGCGGGCTTATGGCTGTCTGCAAGAAGAAACCGTCCGAACAGTGCGCCAGTCCAGCACGATTCCGCGTAGCACCGCCGCGTACCACCCCAACGGTCGGACCGTGAATCGGAACTGCACCGCATATCATGCGCCCGATCGTGACCGCACTCTCGAAACAGGACGTCGCTGATCGCGCCGGGGTCGACTCGGACTACGTCGACCGGTTGGTGGAGCTCGGGATCCTGAAACCGAGCGGCGGCGACACGTTCTCGCCCGGGGATGTCCGTCGGGCCAGGTGGGTGCAGAGCTTCGAGCGGGCTGGGGTGCCACTCGAGGGTATGGCCACCGCCGTGCGGGATGGAGTGCTCTCGTTCACGTACTTGGACGCGACCGCGTTCGATCGGTTCGCCGGAGTGAGCAGGACGACGTTCCGTGAGTTGAGCGAACAGACCGGCGTGCCCTTGGACCTCCTCCTGGTGATCCGGGAGGCCCACGGCTTCGCCGAACCAAGGCCTGACGATCTCGCCCGTGAGGACGAGTTGGCCATCGTGCCGACGATCCAGGTCGGGCTCTCCTACGGGACCCAGCCAGAGGCGATCAAGCGGTTGCTCCGAGCCTACGCGGACGGTCTTCGCACGATCGTTCAAACCGAGACGGATTGGTACAGGACCGAGGTGGAGCTTCCTCTCCTCGAGAGAGGTATGACGGTGGCCGAGATGCTGTCGGCCCAGGCCGACATCGGGTCCCGATTCGCCCCCCTCATAGAGCAAGCCCTGCTGTCCATCTACCACGGGCAACAGGAGCATGCGTGGACCAAGAGCGCCGTGGAGGACGTCGAGGCCACGCTGGAAAAGGCAGGTCTGTACCGTCGGATACGTCGTCCGCCGGCCGTGTCCTTCCTCGACATCAGCGGGTACACGCGGCTGACCGAGGAGCGAGGAGATGAGGCCGCAGCCGAGCTCGCAACCAGGCTCGCCACCCTCGTCCGCGGGTGCGCGCGGGAACACGGAGGGCTGCCCGTCAAGTGGCTGGGCGACGGCGTGATGTTCTACTTCCCGAACCCCGGCGATGGCGTGTTGGCCGCTCTCGACATGGTCGAAGGGGTCGCAGCGGAGGGCCTACCGCCCGCCAGGGTCGGGATCCACGCCGGGCCGGTCGTCTTCCAGGAGGGTGACTACTTCGGCCGCACCGTCAACATCGCGTCGCGGATCGGCGAGTACGCCAGACCCGGCGAGGTGCTCGTGAGCCAGGAGGTCGTTGACGCGAGCGAGCTCGATGGCGTAAGGGTGGGCGTCACCGCAATCGGTCCCATCGAGCTGAAGGGCGTCTCGCAGCCGCTAACGCTGCATTCGGTGCGCCGGCTCGGCTGATCGCTCGCGGCCGGCATCACATCGCGAGTGGATCACTCGTCGTAGACGTACGTCAACACGCCGTCCTCGACCCGGGTCGGCAACATGATCAGCCGCGCGTCCGGCCGGACGGGACCCGAGAGGGCCTTGCCCGTCCGAGCGTCGAACGTGGATCCATGCCACTGACACGTGAAGGTGTCTCCGTCCAGCTTCAACGGGCCGCCGTGGTGCATGCACACATTGAGGAACGCGCGCGGCTTCCCGTTCTGCATCATCACGAGAACCTCACGGCCAAGGAGTTCGGCGGTCACGGTTCCGTCCGCTGGGATGTCGTCCATGGAGATCAGGGGCTCCCTCATTGTCGCCTCCCTCGGAGTGACCTTGACTCGAAGCCACATATATCGCGTGGCTTTCGGCTCTCGCAAGAGCCGTCGAGTCTGTCGAGCACTCCCCTGATCTAGGAGAACAAACAGTCACGACGTATGTCAGTTGACGAGTTCTGAATGACCAAGGTCGGCGTTCTCAGGTCGTGATCTCCCTCGAACGAGCCATCACAGCATTGTGTTGCTCCGGTTCATGCGGACACCAGTCATCGGGTTCATTGGACTCGCTCAACTGCACCGCGTTGGATCTGAGCCTTGGCACGTGGGGAGTGTGCGGGTGGATCTCCACGATATGCCGAGTGAGGATGCAAAGGACGACGCTGTCGTCGGGTCCGGGACCGATCCAGCTCAAAGAGCAGACGGGGCACCTCGCAATTGCGTGTGGCAGGGGGCACAGGATTTCATCGCTGAGACCTGACGCTCCACCGTGTACCTGGCAGTACACCTCGGCTGCTTGTAGGTTTGTGCGCCCCATCTTCATTCCCTAAGCGGCGAACTGCCCGACCAGAGCCAAGAACGCGATCACGCCGCCGATGAGAGCGACAGACCAGACAGCCTCCTGCAACAGCGTCTGATCCCCGTTAGCGGCATCGTCACTGTCGAACGGTTCCGTGTTCACTCCGGCGTCCGTTCGCTACTCATGGTTCCTCCTCGACCGCGCTCTGCAGGCAACACGCCCTTACCCGCCTGGTCTGGACGACAACCCCCCAACAGTTCGATATAGGGCGAAAGACCTAGACCGCTTCGCGAACTGTCTGGCTGTAGCTGCGCCGCGTACCCTTCCGGGAACGGCGTAAGAGAGGGAGCGGTGCGTAGCGCTCGAACCGCCACGCTCGCCGTGGCACTCACCGTCGCTGCCGCGTGCTCGAGCGTTGAGACTGGCCGCCGCGGTCCCTCCGTAGCTCCACTCGACCCCTCCGCGTCGCCGAAGGCCGGCCATGTCGACGAGATCACCGTCGACGGGATGCTCGAGCATCTCGAGGCGCTTCAGGCGATCGCCGACTCGCACGGCGGGACGCGCGTCGCCGGCTCGCCCGGGTTCGAAGCGTCGGCGCGCTACGTAGCCGATGTTCTCCAGGCGGCGGGTTACGAGGTCACGTTTCCCTCGACCGAGGTCCCGGTCTTCGAGCAGCACGAGCCGAGCGTGTTCGACCAGGTCGAGCCCGAACGCCGGCAGTGGGTGGACGGGCGCGACTTCCGCGCGATGATGTTCTCGGCGAGCGGTGACGTTCGGGCGGCGATCGACCGCATCGGGAGCGGGTGCACGGACGCGGACTTCGCGGGGTTTCGCGTCGGCACCGTCGCGGTGGTCGAGCCGAGCCACGAGTGCTTTCGCCGCGCGCAAGTGGTGAACGCAGAGCGGGCCGGCGCCGTCGCGGTGATTGGCGTCTCCACGGCGACGCGCGGCTACCCGCTCCGCCCCACGCTGTTCTCCCCCGACGGGATCGACGTGCCGGCGCTGTCGGTGACGGCCGAAACGGGACGGGCGCTCATCGAGGGCTCCGTCGTCCGGATCCGCACGAGTGTGTCGACGTCCGTCGAAAATGTGCAGAGCGTGGTAGCCGAGCTCCCCGAGTCTGCCGACCAAGACGTCGTGATGCTGGGCGGGCATCTGGACTCCGTCATCGACGGCCCGGGGATTAACGACAACGGCTCGGGAGTGGCGCTGTTGCTCGAGACGGCCCTGTGGGCGGCCGGTCTCGAGCCCACTCCCCCGGTCCGCTTCGCGTTCTGGGCCGGGGAGGAGGAAGGGCTATACGGGTCGTGGGCGTACGCTCACGAGCTCGGTGCCGACGGGCTCGAGCGCATCGACGTGTACCTGAACATGGACATGGTTGGGTCGACGAACTTCGTCACGTTCGTCTACGAGGCCTCGCCCGACGACCCGGAGATGAGCCGTCGGGTGGCGGACCTCTTCGCGGACGCGCTCCAAGCTGTCGGTGCAGAGAGCGAACCATTCGACTTGCAGGGCGCGTCCGACCACGCGGCGTTCGACGACGTCGGCGTGCCGACCGGCGGCCTGTACTCGGGGTCACAGGAGGTAAAGACGCCCGCCCAGGCCGAGACGTACGGGGGAACCGCAGGGGCGAAGCTAGATCCCTGCTACCACCAGCCCTGCGACACGATCGACAACATCAGCGAGCGCGCGCTAAGGCTTCACGCGCTCGCGCTCATCCGCGTCCTCACCGTTCTGTTCGCGGCCTGACCCGGGTGGGGCACGTAGGCTGCGTCGGTCGTGGCCACCTGGACCGAGTTCGCAAACGCTGAGCCGGATCTGGCCGCGTTCGCCCGGGAGCGGATGGAGGGTCGGATCGTGTACCAGGCGACGCTCCGGCTTGACGGCGGACCGCGCGTACACCCGGTCTCTCCTTGGATCGCGGCCGGGCTGCTGTGCGTCTCGTTTCGCGACTCGAGCCCGAAGTTGCGCGAGGTGGCCCACGACGCGCGCTACGCGTTGCACACGGCGCAGCCGTGGGAGGATCACGCCGGCGAGTTCGGCGAGTTCATGGCGCGCGGTTGGCTCGAACAAATCCCAGCGTCACACCCCGCGGTGATAGCGCGTCCCGGCCAGACCCTGTACGGACTCGTCCACTACGCGTGCTCGATCGAGGAGGCTGTGGCGACGGAATACTCGGTCGATGAGATGCCCGTCTATCGACGGTGGAAGCCGTCATAAAGAGACCGAATGGATCGATCGCGAATCAAAGCCGAGGGACTCTCAGTCCGCCGTGTCCACTCCAAGCCGGTTCGTGACGAAGGCGAGCACGTCGGTCTCGATGCCGATCTCCTGGTCGAGCGATTGCCCAACGCCGTGGCCGCCTGACTCGACGCGGAGCAGGATCGGCTCGTCGGACGATGTCGCGGCCTGCAGGCGTGCCGTCATCTTCTTCGCGTGGTACGCGTCCACGCGCGGGTCGAACTCCCCGGCGGTGAGCAGCACCGCTGGATACGCGGTGCCGTCGACAACGTGGTGATACGGCGAGTAGGCGTACATCGCCGCAAACTGGTACGGATCCTCGACCGTGCCGAACTCGGCAACGTTGTAGGCCCCGTTGGGGTGCAGCTCGACGCGGAGCATGTCGAGGACGGGAACCTCGGCGACGACGGCTCGGGCCACGTCAGGGTGCTGAGTCAAAACGGCGCCGATCAACAGACCGCCGTTCGAGCCGCCCCGAATGGCGAGCCTGTCCACGGTCGTGATTCCCGCCTCGACCAGGTGACGAGCGCACGCGGCGAAGTCATCGAAGCAGTTCTGCTTGGTGAGCAGGCGGCCGGCCTTGTGCCACGCATCGCCGTACTCGCCACCGCCTCGGATGTTCGCGACGGCGAAAACGAATCCTCGCTCGAGCCAGAGCAGGTTGCTAGGGAAGAACCACGGCTTGATCGAGATGCCGTACCCGCCGTACCCAGTGAGCAGCGTCGGCGCCGGCCCGGACTCGAGCGTGCCGGTGCGGGCAATGAGAGTCATCGGGACCTGAGTGCCGTCATCGGACGTGGCAAAGACTCGACGCACCTCGATGTCCGAGAAGTCGAGCGGTGTCGTGGCGATGAACGCCGTCCGTCGCGGGACACCACCCTCGCCTTCGCGGACAACCCACCACTCACGAGGCGACACGAACGTCTCCACGGAGTACCCGACCTCGTCGTCGGCCAGCCGGACGATCGAGTCGATCGCGCACACGGACGGCAGGTCGATGCCCGGACGCGGCGCGCCGTCAAGATCGAACGAACGAAGACCCGACACTCCCCCATCCATGTCGAGCACCCAGAGCGTCGAGTCGGTCACGGCCAGGCCCTCGATCGCGAGCGACGACTCCGACACGACGACCGACGCGTCCTGCACCTTCGTGGGACTCGAGAGGGGGAGCCTGAGAATCTGCCCGTTCGGAGCGTCCTTCCGCGAGAGCAGGAAGATCTCGTCCCGCCCCATCGCCGCGCCGACGATCCTGTCGGGGATTGCGGCGACCATCCACCAGTCGCCCGTGTCCTGCCCGCGAACGAACACTTCCCACTCTCCCCCGTCTCCACGCTGCGCGAGGTCGACGACCCAGCGCCCACCCGGCGACGACGAAAGGAAGTTCTCGACGATCCGATCCTCCGCGAACACGCCGGCAAGGTCGCGACGGTCGTCCGTTCCGCCGATCTCGTGGAACCAGACCTCCTGATAGAACGGCAGGTCCGCATCACCACGCTCGCCCGGCGCCGGGTAGCGCGTGTACCAGAACGCCCCCGAGTCGCCGCGCCAGGCGAGCGATCCCCCCATGACGGTGATCCGCGGGATGAGAACGTCCACAACCTCGCCGCTCGACGTGTCGAACAGATGCAACGTGCCGTTCTCGGTGCCGTGCTCTGACAGGGAGACTGCGACCAGGCGCCCGTCGGGTGACGGGACGTACCAGTCGATCGTCGTCGATCCATTCGGGTCGAGGGCGTTCGGGTCGATGACGACGCGTTCACTGGCCGCATCGTCGAGATCGGCCATGGCGACGAGGAACGGCTGCTGCTTGGGCGGCTGATGCTTCAAGGCGAAGTACGTTCCGCCCCCGTACCGAAGTTCGGCGTGGGTCGTGGCTTGCGCGCCGATGACTTCCTCCGCCCGCTGCCGGATGGCGCGATAGGAAGGAAGGGCGGTCAGATATCCCATCGTCCGCTCGTGCTGCGCCTTCGTCCACATCTTGGTTTCCTCGGACGACGCGTCCTCGAGCCAGCGGTAGTCGTCTGAAACGGCCACGCCGTGATACGACGTCGTCACCGGTTGGCGCATCGTCTCAGTCCTGGCGATGTCCGCCATCGCTCCTCCCGTGTCCCGATCCCGCGGCGTGCCGGGGGTTGGATTCGAACCTACACGTCCCAGGTGAGCGATGGCAGGCGCCCGCTCGAACGCCACCAGTGGTCAACGGGGAGGGCGAAGCCGTGCCGCACTTCCGCCCGCTCGACGAGGTTCGAGTTCTGTTACTCCATCCCGGGAGGACGATTTCTCAGTCCATCATGCCGCGTAAGCGCGACTCGACCGCGTCTACGGACTCCCCGGTCTTCCTCTTCACCGCGCCGACGACCTGATCCCACTTGCCCTCCGTCTTGTCGAGGTCGTCGTCGGTCAGGTCGCCCCACGCTTCCTTGACCCGACCTCGCATCTCCTGCCAACGACCTTCGAACCGCATCCGCGTGTCGTCGTCCACGACTGACCTCCTCCTCGGCTCTAACTATGGGTACCCACACGAACGAACCGACTCACCAAGCACGCCAAAATCTCGGACGCGCCGGCCGCCGATGAGTTTGGCTCCCGCTGCTGGTCGTACCCCCAGGAAGGAGGTGGGAGGTGTCGAGAACGACGTACGTGCTGATCCCGGGCGCGGGCGGCGAAGCCTGGTACTGGCATCTCGTCGTCCCGCGGCTGCAGAAGCGGGGCCACGACGCAGTGGCCGTCTCGCTGCCGGCGAGCGACGATTCCGCGGGCTGGGCCGCGTACGCCGACGCGATCGTGCAGTCGATCGGCGGCAGGACCGGTGTGATCCTCGTCGCCCAATCGCTCGCCGGCTTCAGCGCGCCGCTGGTGTGCGAGCGGGTCCCGGTCGAGCTCCTCGTCCTTATGAACGCGATGATCCCTCAGCCGGGAGAGACGGGAGCCGAGTGGTGGTCCAACACTGGGCAGCAAGAGGCGCAGCACTCCTACCTTGCCGCTCTCGGTCTATCGCCGCAGACCGCCGACGACGCGACCGTCTACTTCCACGATGTCCCGCCGCAGGTCCGCGCTGAGGCCGTCCGGCGTGGCGAGCCTGCGCAATCGTGGACTCCGATGACGCAGACGTGGCCCCTCGACGCGTGGCCCGAAATACCGACTCGGGTCCTCGTCGGCCGCGACGACCGCCTCTTTCCTGCTGACTTCCAACGGCGCATCGCCCGCGAGCGACTGGGGATTGCAGTGGACGAGATCGACGGCGGCCATCTCCTCGCTTTGAGCCGTCCGGCCGAGCTCGTCGAACGCATCGAGGCATACCGGAGCGACTGATCGATCGACGATCGGTGAGAGGTAGGCTTTGACCAAGTCGTCGGCGCATCGCGTCCCGACTTCTCTCACCGCGAATCATCATCGACGTGGAGGGATTCGATGGCGCTGATCGATCTATCCCATCCGATCGACGACGGCATGGCCGCCTATCCCGGCCTCCCGCCCGCGCGAATCTTCACGATCCTCGATCACGACGCCTCGCGCGATCGGTACGGCGGACAGGCCGAGTTCCTCCTTGGGGGCGCGGAGCTGGCGGGCAACACGGGCACCTATCTCGACGCGCCGTTTCACCGCTTTCGCGACCGCGAGGATCTCGCGGCCTTGCCGCTCGAGGGGGTCGTTGGCTTGCCGGGCGTCACCATAGTCCCTGGCGGAGACGAGCGAGCGGTTTCCCTCGATCGGGTCGACGAAGGATCCCTTCGCGGATGCGCGGTCCTGGTGCGCACGGGTTGGGATGCGCGATGGGGATCCGAAGAGTACTGGTCGGATGCGCCGTTCTTGCCCGCCGCAGTGGTGCAGCGACTTGTCGCGGCCGAAATCCGACTCGTCGGGGTCGACTTCGGGAACGTCGACGATACGAAAGACCTGTCTCGTCCTGCCCACACCGGTCTTCTTGCGGCAGGCATCCCCATCGTCGAGAACCTTCGAGGCCTGGATCGGCTCCCACCAGATGGGTTCGTCTTCTCCGCGCCTCCGATCGCGATCGTGCGCGGCGCGGCGTTCCCCGTGCGAGCGTTCGCGGACGTGCCGTAGGCGCCGTCCTCTACCGATCTCCGTTCGCCGCCGGCTCGACGTTCAGGTTCATGTGGAACACGTTCTCCGGGTCGTACTTCGCCTTGAGGTGAGCAATTCCCTCGTGTTCGGGCCCGTACGATGCCCCGGCCGCTTGTCCGATCTCGTCCTCGCTGAGGTAGTTGAGGTACCGCCTGTTCAAGAAGTAGGGCTCGAGCGTCGCGTAGGTCTCCTTCGTCCACTGAACGTTCGCTTCGTTCACTGACGGATCCATCCACACCGACGCGACCATGAGGTTGTAGCTCGGTTCGCGGTGCTGAACGGCGGTGTCGCGAATGCCGACGCGAGTGGCCGCGCCATGGACGTGCTCCAACAGGATCCCGGTCATCGGCGAGGGACAGCTCGGGAAGACCTCGATCAGCGTCTGGATCAGGTCATCCGAGACCTGGTCGACGAAGCTCGCCTTCCAATAGTTGAGCGATCCCTTGGGATACGCCTCGTTCAGCATGGAATTGATCGCCGGATACGGCATCGGGCCGATCTGCACAAGTGCGGGCGACCCGAAATCGAGAAGAGGCTTGAGGTCGGCCTCCGCTTGGGACGCGTCCCCGGAATGACACACAAGGATCGCGGCGAGCGGCATGCCGGAACCGTCCGGCGCGTGGATGAGCCCGGCGTAGACAGTGAGCTCGTCGGGCGCCTCGGCGGTGAACTCGCGAAAGAAAGCGAGCACGTTCCGGGCGTCGTCGAACGGGTAAGCGGCCAATCCGCCCGTGATCTGCGTGAGCGGGTGAAGGCGGTACTCGAGCGCCGTCGCGACACCGAAGTTCGCCCCCGCCCCGCGAAGCGCCCAGAACAGATCGGGTTGGTTCTCGGCGCTCACGTTTCGAATGTCACCGTCCGCCGTGACGAGCTCCACCGAGACCAGATTGTCCGCGGCCAGGCCGTGCTTTCCCATCAGCCAGCCGAGTCCGCCGCCCAAGGTGAGCCCGGCGATCCCCGTGGTCGAAACGATCCCGCCGGTCGTCGCGAGCGCGTGCGCCGCTGTCGCGTCGTTGAACTCAGCCCACGTCGCGCCTCCTCCGGCCACTGCCGTGCCGGCATCCGGATCGACGATGACCTGCTTCATATGTGACAGGTCGATCATGAGCGCGCCGTCGCCAACTGCCCTGCCGGCCACACCGTGCCCGCCGCCGCGGATCGAGATCTCCAGGTCGTTCTCACGCGCAAACGAGATCGCGGCTGCTGCATCGGCTGTCACCCGCGCCCGAGCGATCAGGGCCGGACGCTTGTCGATCAGTCCGTTGTAGATCCGACGCGCCTCGTCGTATTCCGGGGCGTCGGGCAGCAGGAGCTCCCCAGAGAAGGTCTTCTCCAGCGCTCGGACGCGCTGCACATCGATCGATTCCGGTCTGGCCATCGTCCGCTTCCCCCCTTCGCGGGCGCCGGCGGGCACGCGCGGATTCTACGGGCGCGCCTCGCGGAGGCAAATTCCACCATGATTCGTGAACGGGCGACCGGCGAGTCGGGAGGTTCCATTCGGGGCCGGCAACGACTACTCAGCAGCCCATGAGAGAGCATCTTGCGAAGTACCTAAGCAGCTGCGCCCGCCACGGCGTCCAGGGTGTGATGCACGCGGAGGGTGACATCGGGCAGCTCCTGAATCCGAGCGAGGAAAGGACTCGGGACTTCTCGGCGTTCTTTCGGGACGAGAGTCCCAAGCTCTTCTCGGCGCTCTACTTCATCACGGGTAACCGGGCCGAGGCAGCCGAGGTCATGCAAGAAGCCTTCCTGAAGTTGTGGGAGCGTTGGGCCTCGATCGGCCAGATCGAAGACCTAACGGCGTACCTGTTCCGCGTGGCGCTGAACGGATTCAGGACACGGTCGCGCGCCGCGCGCCGGGCCGCACGGAGGCTGGTGCGCGTCGAGCCGGTGCGCGATCCGTTCGACGAGATCGAGCTGCGTGAGGACGTCCGCCGGCTGCTGCTCGGCCTTGCGCCGCGCCAGCGAGCTGCCCTCGTCCTCCTCGACATGCACGGCTACGGCTCCGAGGAGGCGGCCCGGATCATGGGCATCCGCCCATCGACCGTTCGTGCGCTCGCCGCCCAGGGCCGAGCCGTGCTCCGAACCAAAGGGAGTCCGGAGTGACTGCGCTAACGGAGGTCTTCGAGATGGTGCGCAACCAGATCGAGCTGGACCAGGACGGTTGGTGGGAGGAACACGTGAAGCGCCGGGGCGGAGCGTCGCGCAACCGAAAGGTCGGCGCGATTGCCCTCTCAGCCGGGCTGTTCGTCGCCGCCGCATGGCTGGTCTTGGGTAGCTCGGAGTTGACCGACCATAGCAAGGTGGTTCAGGAACCCGCCAGCATCGGTATGACGCTGCCGCCCAGTCGTGGCCTCTACTTCCTCGACCTCGCGACAGGGCAGGTGACGGGTGAGCCCAGCTTCGCCGCCCTTGGCGCTCGCCATCCCGTCGTCTCCCCGGACGGTGCGAAAGTGGCGTTCGTGGGAATCGACGAGGATCTCGAGGACGCCATCTTCGTCGCCGACGTCGACGGGAGGCACCCCCGTCCGCTCGGAGGGACCACCACGACGGGGACACTGATTGCCCCGCAGTGGTCGCCCGACGGCGCTCAGATCGCGTATCAGGCGAAAGGCAAGGGTCAGTTCGTCGGGGACCTCTTCATCGTCGACGTCACGACGGGAAGGGCGAGGCGGCTCACGCATCTCGACCCAGTTTCATCGCCGCTCTGGTGGATGGGCCCCAGGTTCAGCCCCGATGGCGAAGCGGTTCTCTTCACGTTCCCGCACGGCGAACCCGGCCGGCAGACCTGGAATGTTTGGTCGGTCCCGGTGTCCGGAGGCAAGCCGACCCTGGTGCGCAGCGATGCGACCGACGGCAGCCTTTCGCCGGACGCACGGACGATCGCGTATTTCCCGGTGAATGGTACGAACGTTCCAGCAGGGGACCTGTGGCTCGCCGACGCGGACGGCGCCGATGCAAGGCCTCTCGTGCGCGGTGAGCTCGTGGCCGCTCGTTGGTCGCCCGACGGGACGAGGATCGCGTACGCCGATGAAGGGCGCATGGGAACGTACATAGTGGACGTTGGAACGGGCGAAGCGAGGCGAGTTCTCGACGACCCGTCCTCTCCCGAGTGGCTGGACGACCGCACGCTGATCTTCGTTGTGGAGTAGGCGTTGGGCTTCAGGTCTCGTCTAGCACTCGGCCGATCGCCTCCACCGAGGCGTCGACGTCTCTCTCGGTCGTGGACCAGTTCGATATGGAGATGCGCATGTACCGACGGCCTCGCCAGGTCGTTCCGCCCATCCAGGCCGTCCCCTCCGCCTGGATCGCACCGATGACGGCATCGGTCCGTTCGTTCGAACCGAAGCTCACGAGCACCTGGTTGAGCACCACGTCGTTACCGATCTCAACCCCGTCGATCGCACCGAGCTGATCCGCGAATCGCCCGGCCAGCGCGCAGCACCGGTCCACCAGATCGGCCAAGCCTCGACGACCCAACTGGCGAAGGGCCGCCCATGTGGCGAACCCGCGAGCGCGGCGCGAGGACTCGGGCACGAAGTCTGAAGGCGCGCGGACCTCGCCCCGACCATGCCCCTCCAAATAGCTGGCCGTGTACGACATCGAGGCCGCGTGGGCGACCGGATCCGCGCAGAACACGTACCCAGCGTCGTACGGCACGTTGAGCCACTTGTGGCCATCCACGCCCCACGAGTCCGCCAGCTCGATCCCGCGTACGAGATCTCGGGTTGAAGGACTGACGGCCGCCCACAGCCCGAACGCTCCGTCGACGTGGACCCATGCGCCGTACTGGTGAGCGATCTCGCACGCGGCAGCGATGTCGTCACAGGCCCCCGTGTTCACGTTTCCCGCCTGAAGGCACACGATCGTCGGCCGCTCGACGCCGGCTTCGAGCGTTCTCCGCAGCGCGTCGACGTCCATGGCACCGTTGGAATCGGTCTTCACCGGCTCGATGGCCGCGACCCCGATCCCGAGGAGCCGCAGGGCACGGTCGATCGTTGCGTGGCGTTCCTCGCTCGCGATGATCCGAATCGCCGGCGCACCGACGAGGCCGTCTCTCTCAACGTCCCAACTGACCCGAGCGAGCACGCGGTGGCGGCCGGCCGCAAGGGCAACGGTGTTGGCGCCCTGCGCCCCTGTGACCAACCCGAAGGATGCGTGCGAGGGAAGCCCGAACGCGCTCTTGAGCCATTCACCGACCACCGCCTCGACGATGGCTCCCGCCGGCGATGTCGTCGCGTTGAACGCGACCTGATCCCATCCCGCTGTGAGGAGATCGGCGGCCATAGCCGCCTCGAGCGAGCCCCCGATCACGTAGCCGAAGTAACGCGGTCCGACGGAGGTGACCAATGCAGGCTCGACCGCGGCAGCGAGCTCGTCGACGACCGAGGAGGGGTCGAGACCTTCGTCGGGCAACTGGCCACCCAGGCGTTCGCGAACGCGCTGGAGCTCCACCGACGGAGCTACGGGAAGGCGATCGGCACGCTCGCGGTAGTCGCCGATTCGCTCCGCCGCCCATTGGAGCAACTTCCGGAGGTCGGACACGGGCGAATTATGCATTCATCGGGACAAACGTCGCGTCGGCCTATCGCAGGCGACCGCGACCCGGTGCGATGATAGGTTTCACGGTTCCATGGCGACGTGAGGTAACCGATGACTCGGTTCGTCGTTGATGCAAGCGCCGTTACCCACCTGGCCAGCAAGCGGTTCGATGTCTCAGCCGACCACGAGCTCCTCGCACCGACGCTGTTGCGCTCGCAGACGCTGTCGATGCTGCACGAGGCCGTCCACCGCGGCGAGCTCGCCGCGGATGTCGCTCTCAACCTTCTCGAGCGGATCTGGCGGATGCGGATCCGACTGCTCGGTGACGCCGTGCTCAGGCGCAGGGCGTGGGAAGTAGCAGAGCAGATGGGATGGGCGGATACCTACAACGCCGAGTACGTTGCACTTACTCAGCTGCAGGCGGACGCGTTCGTAACCCGGGACGCACAGCTGGCTCGAAACGTCAAAGGGATCGTCGCGACCGCGTCGATCGACGCGTTGCGCTAGCAAAGGAGCGTGGAGCGATCAACCGGTCCGTCCTATAGGTCTGGGACGGGATCGAGCCTGGACCAGGTCTCGCCGCCAAAAAACAGCGTCCGCACGCGCCCTTCCCCGGTTCTGGTGAACGTCGCGGGTTCCCCCGACGGACGGAATCCGGGATCCACGGTGAAGACGTCGGGGTCATCGCTGGCCGAGAGGGTCGGCCTCCACGCCGGATCGTCCGGCGAGATGAAGATCAGCTTCCCGTCGCGCCACTCCAACCGGATCACCTCACCGCCGTTGATGGAGACATACATCCCGAGCAGGGGCCGATAGGCATGGGGCGTTGTTGGCGGCGCGTCGATCGGAGGCGCCGCCTCGAGGATGGCGGTCCGAGCGATCTCGGCCAGGTCCATGGCGAGCTTCTCCGCGTCGTCGACGCCGTTCAGCAACGCGATCGCCCCGACCCGCTCCTTCACATCGAAGCAGACGTTCGTGATGAACCCCGGCAGACCGCCCGAGTGTTGCACCCAGATGACGTCGTCGCGGCGCACCCCGTACCACCCGATCGCCCACGCTTCGGTCCACGCCTCGTCGACCAGGTACCGGGGGCGATGCATCTCGCTCAGGCTGGAGCCGGCAAGGATCTGCGAGTCCGCGCGCGGACGGGCGTCCACTCGGAATTGGAACGAGACCCAACGAGCCAGGTCATCCACGCACGACCACAGGCCGCCCTCCGCCCACACCCCGGGCATGGCGGGAGCGATCTCGAGTTCGTCTGAGAACCAGCGCGGCGCGTATCCGGTCGCGCGACGAGCGACGAGCGCATCCGGCAACGGCTCGAACGCAGTGGACGCCATGCCGAGCGGCTCGAGGATCTGCGAGCGTACGTACTCGACATACGGTGTCCCGCTCACCCGAGCGACGATTTCGCCGAGGAGCTGATAGGCAAGGTTCGAGTACTTCCATTGAGAGTTCGGTGGTATCTGCGTGCCGATCTCGTTCACGCGCGCGAGGCTTCGCTCTGCCAGACCCTCGTATCGGGGAACGGCCCAGTCCGTTCCGGGCGGCTCGCTCATCAACCCGGACTCGTGTGACAGCGCCCGACGGATGGTGACCGCCTCGATCGGCCCGAGCGACCGCGTTCCACCCCCTAGCTCCGAGAGATGGACGCTGATCGGATCGTCGAGATCCAACCGGCCGGCATCGCGAAGCTGCACGATCGCCGCTGCGGTGAACGTTTTGGTGATCGACGCGATCCGGTAGAGCGTCGTGGTATCCGGAGCCCGGCGGCTCGCTATGTCTGCGAACCCGATGCCGGCCGACCAGGCGAGCTCGTCGCCGTGGATGACGCCAACAGCGGCGCCCGGAAGGCGCTTGTCCTTCACGAACCGTGCCG
The DNA here is from genome assembly GCA_035640355.1 of Actinomycetota bacterium. NCBI lineage: Bacteria > Bacillati > Actinomycetota > Actinomycetota bacterium. The sequence continues at coordinate 8,091 of DASQWI010000013.1, read as the reverse complement.
CCTTGGCCTCGAGCTTCTCGGCGACGCCTCCGACCGGACCGCTCATCGGCCCGAAATCTAACGAACGGAGCGGATCAACAGGTGCGTCATCCAGGTGAGGTACCGAGATCTGGGCGGGGTCGAGACTGGGAGCGGTGACGTTTCGCCGAATGAGCTGCTAGCTAGCGAAGTGGACGACCATCACCAAGGACGCGATCACGCCCCCGATGAGGCCGACAGAACAGACGAGCTCCTGAAAGAGCGTGTGGTCTCCGTCAGCAGCATCATCGCCGTCGAACTGCTCGGTGGTCGCCCGGCGCCCGCTGTTCGCCTAGTCGAACCGCGGGATGACGTACCAGGCGATGAAGGCCAGGATGGCAAGGACGATGATGACGATCGCGCTGTACTTGATCGCCGCGTATCCGGCGAGACTGGACGACTCGGGTTCCGGATTGTGCGTGTGTTCGTCGCTCATGGTTCCTCCCCGACCGCGCTCCGCGGCCGACAGGCATGTACCCGGCCAGTCCGAATGACAACCCTCCAAGGGACCGAAATAGGGCGAAAGACCTAGAGCCATCACGAAGCACCAGAGCACGAAGGAGCCGGACCCGAACGGGTCCGGCTCCTCGAGTTGAAGCTGTGTCGCGTTACGGGCCGGTGATCGTGATGAACGCCCCGCCGAACCCGTCGAAGGTCAGCGTGTACGTAAAGCTGTTCAGCGTCAGCGTCCCCGGGCGGATCCGCGGGTCCCAGTTGGGGTTGGGACAGAGCGCGTCATCCACCACCTCCGAGGGGTCGCCCGTGAGTGATGGAACGGTGAGCTTGCCGTTCTTTGGCGAAAGCTCCCCGGTCGTCACGTCGTCGCTGAACGACTGCGTGTGCGACTCGATCGGGTTGTTCGGGTTGTTACCGGGGTTGAAGCAGTCGACCGTCGCCGTCCAGTTCGCCGACAGACTCGCCGTCGCGTCCGCGTTCCCGACGCCGGCCAGTTGATACGAGCTACACGTCACCGTAACGCCGCTGACCGTACAGGTCGCGCTTCCGCGCTGGAAGTGCGTTCCGGTCGGCGCGTTCGCCGGGTTGATCGTCGAAACGATCGCCGCCGACGCCGACGGCGCTACAACGAGCAGCGCCATAGTCGACAGAGCCGCGATGATGCCGATCTTCTTCAGCATCCATTCTCTCCTTTCTCGGTTTGGCCTATCCCCACGCCCACGCTAGAAAGTGCGCGTGAGGTTCCGCATCGGTACCACTGCGTCTTTTGTCTACGCGGTCTCGCGCATCACTCCGTACTCGGATTCCCCCGTCTCCCGGGCGAGCGCGACGGCCGCAAGTCGCGAGGAAACCTGGAGCTTCGCCAAGATGTGATGGACGTGCTTCTCGACCGTCCGCGGGCTGATCATCAGCCGCTCGGCGATGTCGGAATTCCGAAGCCCGCGGGCGAGCTCCGCCAAGATCTCTCGCTCGCGATCCGATAGGAGCCCGAGGCGATCGTTGCGGTTGCGCTCGCGCTCGCGGCGCGAGGCAGCCCGCTCCACGGCTTCCGCCAATCGGTTGGAGTCGACGATCCGTTCCCCCGCGGCCGCTGCCCGAACGGCCCACAGGATCTGTTCGATCCCCCCCGACGAGTCGACGATTCCGGAAGCGCCCGACTCCACGCCCGCCACCAGGAACTCGTCATCCGTCTTCCTATCAGCGACGAGAACGACGGGCGCGGCACACGCTGCCTTGATCGGCGGGACGACGCTCCGCAGAGAGCGCGGGGGCGTGTGCGTCGCCTCGACCAGGATCACGTCGGGGCGCTTTCCCCCACAGAAGTCGATGGCCTCGTCGAGCAAGAGCGGCCGCGATAGAAGACGAATGTCGGCTTCCGCTTTGAGGGCCTCACAGAGGATCTCGCTGAACAGCGGCGTGTCGTTCCGGACGACGATGACTCCGACCGTGCCGTTGCGGCCAGCCACGTCCCATTGCTGCCTCAGGTCAGCCCCTCCCCTTGATTGCGGCCTGGTGGGTACGCGGATTCTCGTAACGCGAATGTCCTACGGCATCCCCCACGTTGGGCATGCGCGGTGGATAAACGACTGCAGTCGACGAGCCCGACACTGCCGGCGCACAGGGCAACGTGGCCGGGACACTGTCAGCGCACAAGCGCAGCTACCACTATGCGCTTCGAATGATGGCGGTCGCCTCGTGTCTGAGGAAGAGCGACACGGCCTCGACTCGCGAATGGACGCCCAGCTTCGCCAGGAGGCTCTTTACGTGACTACGCACTGTCGCCTTGGAGATGAGCAGCTTTGCTGCTACGTGCTCTGTCGATGCGCCGTCCGCTAGATAGCGGAGGACGTCGAGCTCGCGCGGAGTGAGGAACAGCAACCTATCGGTCTGCATGTCTGCGTCCAGATATCCGATCTCGCCGTTCATCCGGATCTCACGCCCGAGTCGTGTCCCCAGCTGCTGAAGTTGCCGGATCAGAGAGAGCCGCGACCGATCCGTCAGGTTCTCCCACCGCACGACCAGTGCAGAGGTCAGGATGGCCAAGTCCGCCAGTGGCCGGGGTACCTCGCCCCACCTCTTGTCCGAAGGAGGCAGGTCCTCGCCACCGTCGTACAACGCATCCATGAGCACAATCTCGTGCAGGTCATCGCTCAAGCGCGGTGATGGAGGACACCTCCGCAATGTGATGGTGGGTACACCTGCCACGTGATGCGCGGCACTCGCGTCGACGTCTTTGGCTGATACCTGGCGCGCCGGAACACCGGGCACCGTTCGTCGTCAGCGCTCCGCCGCTGTCCCGCCTCCGGCTTTGGCTTGCTCGATGGTCTCGAAGATCGGGATCTCGCCGTCGACGCCGACGATCGAGAACGTCCGCCACGGTTGTGAGTCCACCGGCAGCACGATCTTGAACGCCTGGCGGTGCTCGCGAAGTCGCGCCGCGAGGTCGAACACGAGGTTGATACCAGCGCTGTCGGTATACGACAGCCGGGTGAGGTCGAGGATCAGCGCGGCGTCCTCGTTCTCGATCGACCCGATGATGCGTCTGGCGACGTTGTCGGCGACCGAGAAGTCGATCTCGCCGACGACACCCGCGATCACGGTGTCCCCGGCCCGTTCGAACGACACGTTCGCGAGCTCGTTCATCGGCTCGCCACACTCTTCCGCATGACGACCGACGTCCCGGAGCTCGACCGGTCGAACTCGACGCTGTCCATGAGCCGTCGCATGAGCGTCAGCCCGAAGCCGCGGCGTGTTTGGCGCTCCCGCCACGTACCCGCGTCGCGGACCGCCACCTGGATCGTCCCGTCGTCCCTGATCCCGGTGAGGTGGACCCACCCGCCGTCGGGCCCGTACGCATGCTCGATCGCGTTGGCGCACGCCTCGCCCGCGGCGGTGACCACGTCGTCGCGGATCGGCGACGCACCCGCAAAGGCAAGCCATCGACGGAGCGCGCGACGCACCGTGACCAGCTCACCGGGCACCGCCCGGATCCGCAGGTCGACCGATGTCGGTTCCTGCTCGAGCTGGAGGAGCACGAGCGCGATGTCGTCGGGCGGCCGCTCATCGCCCACGAGCACGGACAATACGGTCGCGATCGCCGCGTCCGGGTCACGAGCGTCCCAGACGGATGCAACCGCGTCCCGGAGCCGGTCGAGACCGTCGGTCAACGACTCTTCACGGCGTTCGATGAGCCCATCCGTGTAGAGAAGGAGGGAGGCCCCCGGCTCGAGCGGGACGACGTGTTCGGTGAACGCGTGCGAGCGCCCGATGCCGAGCGGGGGGTCGACGTCGCGGACCTCGGCGAACCGAGCACCGTCGCGGGTGACCATCACCGGCGGGAGGTGGCCCGCGGCGGCAAAGCGGAACGAGGAGAGCCCGACGTCCACGACGCCGTAGAGCAAGGTCACCATGTCCTCGATCCCGAACGGCTTCATCAACCGGTCCAGACGCCCCATGACCTCGCCGGGGGCGGCGGCCTCCACCGCGTAGGCGCGCAGGGCGTTCCGGATCTTGCCCATCACCGACGCCGCGTGGAGCCCATGCCCGGCGACGTCACCGATCGCCAAGGCGACCTCGCCCGACCGCAAAACGAAGGCGTCGTACCAATCTCCGCCGATACCCGCGCTCGTGGAGGCAGGTATGTACCTGGAGGCGAGGCGAAGCCCGGGGACGTTCGGCAGCGCCTCCGGCAGGAACGCCTGCTGGAGCGTCTCCGTCATCATCCGCTCGCGCTCGTACATCCGCACGTGCAACGCCAGGGCGACTCGCTCGGCGACGAGCTGGAGGAGCTCGACATCGTGCTCGGTGAACACACGCTGCGTGAGCGTTCCGACATGGAGGACGCCGAGAACCCTCCCCTGGACGAGCAGGGGGACGCCGAGAAGCGACCGAACACCCTTGTCTCGCAGGATGGGGTTCAGGACGTTCCGGTGATGGACTCGCCGAATGATGACGGGTGTTCGGTCCGCGGCGATCCGTCCGGCGAATCCCTCACCGACGGGGATGCGGACGCCCTGCTCCACCTCCTCTTCGAGGCCTTTCGCCGCCCGGGCGACGAGCTCATCCGTGGTCTCGTCGAGCAGCAACACCGCCGCCGTGTCGGCGTCGAGGATCTCGCGAACCCGGATCAGCAACTCGTCGAGCAGGGCCTCCGGGGACAGGTGCGCCAGGGCCACGTCGGTAACGCGCAGGACGCGGCGGAGCCGCTCGGCTGTCTCCTGATCCGTGAAGTTCGTGGTTTGCACTTGAACCCCGAAGCGAACCGCCCTTGGTCGGAGACGAGGGTACCCCCACTTCTGCTGCAAGGAACCCGTCCGGTGACTAGGTCCGGCCGGCTCTGGCGTCCACCTCGAACCACACGTTGGTCACCCCGTCCACGCTCACGCCCCACCGGCTCGACAGCGTGTCGATGATCGACAGGCCGTAGTGATGCATACGCGCCCCGGCGCCGGCCGCGCGCTCCGCCTCGGCGGCCGACCAGGACCCGCCGCCGGACGCCGATGACCAGGATCCGCCGTCGGTCACCACGCCACGAAGGGCTCCGTCGTGGTTCTCGAAGCTGACCCCGATCCGCCCATCCGCCATCGGGCGCGCGTGGAGGACGGCGTTCGAGACCGCCTCGGAGACCATCAGGACGAAGTCGTCCTTCTGCGCGGCGGGAACGCGAAAATCCGCGGCCTCTTCGGCGAGCCTTCGCGCCCGGACAACGGACGTCGCCGAGTGCGGCAAACGGTGCTCGGGCATTTCCTCGGGGACCCCTATGTCGGCTTCCTGACATATCAGTTTGCCCGGTGACGCCAGCTGAAAACCCACCGTCCTCGCTCCGTGGCCAGCGACTTTCCGCACGCCTACGTCGGGTAACCCACAGACGGCAGCCGGGTGGGGGTCGACAATGACCGCCGTATGCACGGGTTCAGCGTTCGGATCGTGACGGCTCGCGACCGGGCGTTCGTTTGCCCCATGGGCGAACTGGATCTGGCCGCGGTCGGAGAGCTGGAGGCCGCCATCGGTGGCGCCCTCGACGGTCACGAACAGCTGGTTGTCGACCTTCGCGACGTCATCTCCCTCGACACCGAAGGCCTGAAATCACTCATCGAAGCGGCTCGAGTGGCCGCGGAACGACACGTCACGTTTCGCCTGGTCCGCGGGCGCCGCAACGTGGACCGGATCTTCGAGCTCACAGAGACGCGGTCTCGGTTCGAGTTCATGGACGGCCCCTCGGACGGCGAGCTCGACTCGTCCTTCAGCGCCGTCGGTTCCTAGACCTTCTGTTCTGCGCGCCGGCGCCCGGCTCGGTGCCGTCGGGCGAACGTGTTACGCTTAATGACCATCTACCGGACTCTCTCCGGTGTTCCGGTCCCAGCGGCGCCAGCCCTGCGCTCGGAGCCTCGCCGAGTCTCCCTGCGAAAGGTGGTGCCATGCGCCCACCGCCCGAACGGACCGGCAACCTACTTCTTGACGCGCTGCCGACCGAAGACATGAACCGGATCCTCGATGGAGTAACTGCGCCAATCTCGTTGGCCATCCACGAAGAGGTCCAAGCGCCGAACACGCCCATCGAGCGTGTCCTGTTCCCGATCAACGGTGTGGTCTCGTTGGTGACGTTCCTCGACGACGGCAACCAGCACGTCGCACCGGTCGAGTCGGTCACGATCGGCCGCGAAGGGATGTCGAGCCCGCATACGGTCATCGGATCGATGCGCAGCGGCCCCGAACGGTCGGTCATCCAGATCGACGCGAAGGCGTTCGCTGTCGCAGCGAACCGCGTGGTCGAGGAGACCGATCGTGGCGGGCGGTTCGCGCAACTCATGCACGGCTACATCCAGGCGTTTTGGGCGCAAACCGCGTACAGCGCGGCGTGCAACGCCGTCCATCACGTGACACCTCGATGCGCCCGGTGGCTGCTGATGACGCACGACCGAGTCGACGGCGACGACTTCTTCCTGACCCAGGAGTACCTGGCGAACATGCTCGGCGTCGAGCGCTCCACGGTATCCGTCGCCGCCGGTGATCTCCAGCGGCAGGGCCTCATCAAGTACTCGCGGGGGCAGGTCTCGATCTTGGACCGAGAGGGTCTCGAGAGCGCCTCGTGCGAGTGCTACGAGAAGATCCGCTCGGAGTATTCGCGTCTCGTGCCTCTGAACTGACCGCTCCTCCGGTTGAGCCAGTTCTTATAGTCGTTCCCCGATGACGTTCGTCCCGGCGGCCGAGCGGTACAGATCGATGCAGTACCGTCGCACGGGCCGGAGCGGCTTGCTTCTTCCTGCCGTCTCGCTCGGCCTGTGGCACAACTTCGGCACCGAACGGCCGCTTGAGACGCAGCGCGCGATCATCCGCCGCGCGTTCGACCTCGGGGTCACGCACTTCGACCTGGCGAACAACTACGGCCCTCCGTACGGATCGGCCGAGGAGAACTTCGGGCGGATCCTGGCGTCCGACCTCCGGGCGTACCGCGACGAGCTGATCATCTCGACGAAGGCCGGCTACGACATGTGGCCCGGGCCGTACGGCGATTGGGGTTCGCGGAAGTACCTGTTGGCCAGCTTGGACCAGAGCCTCGCGCGGATGGGACTCGAGTACGTCGACATCTTCTACTCGCACAGGCACGACCCGGACACGCCGCTCGAGGAGACGCTCGGCGCCTTGGATTCTGCGGTTCGGCAGGGCAAGGCGCTGTACGTGGGTGTGTCTTCCTACTCGGCCGGGCGAACGCGGGAGGCTGTGAGTGTGTTGCGCGAGCTCGGGACGCCGCTCCTGATCCACCAGCCGTCGTATTCGATGTTCAACCGGTGGATCGAGGAAGAGCTGCTGGATGTGCTGGGCGACGAAGGCGTCGGGTGCATCGTGTTCTCCCCGCTCGCGCAGGGACTGTTGACCGATCGATACCTCGAAGGTGTGCCGCCTGACTCGCGCGTGGCCACGGGCGGCGCCATGTCGCAAGGCATGCTCTCGGAGGAGAACCTGACCAGAGTGCGAGCGCTCGACTCGATCGCCAAGCGCCGGAGGCAGGCGCTCGCGCAGATGGCGCTGGCGTGGACGCTTCGAGATGCGCGGGTCACCTCGACGCTGATCGGTGCGAGTAGCGTGGATCAGCTCGAGGAGAACGTCGCCGCGCTCGAGAACCTGTCGTTCTCCGACGAGGAGCTCGCCGAGATCGATCAGCACGCCACGGAGAGCGGGATCAACCTCTGGGAGCGTTCGAGCGCGGACTGAGGAACGGGCTCGATACGCGCTCCAAACGCGTCGCGGGTCTCGCTTCGGTTCACGGCGCGTGCGCGCTCCTCCCGCGTGTTGCTTGTTCATCCCCCGATGCCGGCGGGCTTGGCGTTGACGGCCCAATTCGTTGGCGGTGTGACGGACCTCACAGCGTCGGGAACGCGCGTTGCCTATCGTCAGTTCTTGATGAGCACGCTCCGTTCGGTGTGCGACGAACTTCGGATCCGCGACCTTCGCGCTGTCTCAGACGACGAGTTGGCTTCGTACCTCGACGATCTGGAGCACACGGACCGGTTCGTGGATGCCGAGCGAGCTCGGGCGCTCGCCGAGCTCGAACGCCGAGAGGTAGTCGGGCGCGACGGTCATCTGTCGGTGGCGTCGTGGATGGTGGCTCGTCACGGC
>DASQWI010000012.1 GCA_035640355.1 Actinomycetota bacterium | reverse complement strand
GACACCGGGGATACGGAACCCCGCCGTGACGACGTTTTCGTCGGGCATGACCTCGGTGTCCGCGTCGACGAGCTCCATCCGCAGGTCATCCTCGCCATCGCCGACGAGGAGCCCGGGCTCGCCGGAGCCCTCGAGCCGACCGGCGACCGCGGAGTCGGGGTCGATGATCAACCGAACGACCGACGAGCTCGGACTGGTACGGACGACGTGGCCGGCAAGTCCGCCGCTGGCAATGACGGGCATATCCTCAGCGACCCCGTCGCTCGAGCCGTGGTCGATCTCGATCGTCCACTCGAAGTTCGAGACGCTGTAGGCGATCACCTCGGCGGCGAGCGTCTCGAGCCGCCGGCTGAGGCTGTCCTGCAACCCAAGGATCGCCTCGAGCTCCGCCAGGCGCGTCTGATCCGAGCGCACCTCCCCGAACTCCGCTCGAAACTCCGCGATCTGCTCCCGCGCGTCCTCGAGCTCGCGCCGGATCGACGGAAGACGGACGAGCGTGGAGAAGAAGTTGCCGATCGGCTGGGTGACCTTGGATACCGCTTCTTGCAACGGGCTGATCAACGTGAGCGCCGTGTCGCCCGCAGCCGCGAGCGGGCCGCCGTCGCCCTGGCGGTAATCGATCGTGATCGTCACGAGCGACGCCGAGACGAGCGCGACGACGAGGAGGCGAGTGCTCCGCGCGCGGGTGCGCATGGCCACCGCGCCGTTACCTCCGCGAGGGGCTCACCAGGACTCGCTGAAGGACCTCGAACTCCTCCAGGCACTTGCCGGACCCGATCGCCACCGACGAAAGCGGGCTCTCGGCGATCCGAACGGGCATCCCGGTCTCGTGGATGAGCCGCTTGTCGAGACCGCGAAGCAGCGCTCCCCCGCCGGTCAGCACGATGCCTCGATGCATCACGTCGCCGGCCAGCTCCGGCGGTGTCCGGTCGAGCGTGGTCTTGATGGAATCGATGATGGCGGTCACCGGCTCCTCGATCGCCGTGCGGACCTCGCCGTCGGTGATCTGGATCGTCTTCGGAAGACCGCTGACGAGGTCGCGCCCGGGGATCTCGGCGAGCAGCTCCTCCTGCATCGGGTACACCGACGCGATCGAGAGCTTGATCGCTTCGGCGGTCCGTTCACCCAGGAGCAGCGAGTACTCCTTCTTGATGTGGTTGATGATCGACTCGTCGAGCTCGTCGCCCCCGATCCGAACGCTCGTCGATGTCACGATGCCACCGAGCGAGATGACGGCGACCTCGGTGGTGCCGCCGCCGATGTCGACGATCATGTTTCCGGCGGGCTCGTGGATCGGAAGGCCGGCCCCGATCGCGGCGGCCATCGGCTCCTCGATGATGTAGGCGCGACGGGCGCCTGCGGCGATCGTGGCCTCCTCGACGGCGCGTTGCTCGACGCCGGTGATCCCGCTGGGAACGCACACAACGACCCGCGGCTTCGCCAGCAGACGCCGCTTGTGCACCCGTTGGATGAAGTAGCGCAGCATCTTCTCGGTGACGTCGAAGTCGGCGATGACGCCGTCCTTCAGTGGTCGGACGGCCTGGATGTGCGAGGGCGTGCGGCCGATCATGCGCTTGGCCTCGTTGCCGACCGCGAGGATCGCGCCCGTGAGCGAGTTGATCGCCACGACGGAGGGCTCGTTCAGCACGATGCCGTGCCGCCGAACGTAGACGAGCGTGTTCGCGGTCCCCAGGTCGACCGCCATGTCCTGACCCAGGAACCCGAAGACCCCCTCGCCCGCGTTTCGACGGCCCGGGGATACGGGAAGAGTGCGCTGAACCCTCTCGGCCATAGGTTCCGGCCTGTTCTACAGGAGCCCTGAAGACGGTGGCAACTCTCGATACACGGTCGAGCCGATGTCGAGCGTTACATCCCGCATGACCTGCGGTTTCCCGACATCTCGACCACTGCACTAGGGTTCGAGACGCTTTCAAGCGTCGCTTCAGACATCGCAGATGACGAACGCAGCCGTCGTGTTCCCTGGTCAAGGTTCACAGTTCGCGGGCATGGCCGATGCGTGGACGCAAAACGACGCGTCTCGAACGGTGCTCGATGACGCCTCCGCCGTGATCGGGCGCGACATCGTGGAGGGATGTCGCGACGAGAGCGCGCTCGAGACCACCGAGTTCGTACAGCCGGCGCTGCTCGCGATCGACGTCGGCGCGTTCCGCGCGCTCGAGAACGAGGGGGTGGGATTCGTCGGCGCGGCGGGCCATTCCCTGGGCGAGTTCGCCGCGCTCGTCGCCGCCGCCGTGCTGGATCTCGACGCTGCGCTGCGGATCGTGACGGTCCGTGGACGCGCAATGCAGGCGGCCGGCGACGAGCGTCCGGGAACGATGACGGCGTTGCTCGGCGTCGGCGCCGAAGACGCCGCGGCGCTGTGCGACGAGGCGCGCGGAAGCGACGTGCTCATCGTGGCCAACGAGAACTCACCCCAACAAGTGGTGATGAGCGGAAGCGTCGCCGCGATCGAACGGGCGGAGACCCTCGCAGCGGAACGAAGGGTCCGCGCGGTGCGCCTGAGGGTCGCCGGTGCCTTCCACTCTCCGCTGATGGAAACGGCGGTCGAACCGCTCGGCGCGACGATCGACGCCGCCGAGTTCCGAGCGCCACGATTCCCCATCGCGGCGAACGTGACCGGGGAGCTCGTCGCCGATCCGGAGGAAATCCGTGCGTTGTTGAAACGGCACGTGGTGTCACCGGTTCGGTGGGAATCGTGCGTGAGATCGCTCCTGGCGGCCGGGGCCGAGGTGTTCGTCGAAGCGGGTCCGGGCGACGTTCTGACGCGCCTTGCCAAGCGCGTCGTCCCGGGAGCGCGGGCCGTCGCAGTGGGCTCACTGAGCGAGGCGTCGGCGCTCGCCGCCGAGCTGCGCTGATCGCCAAAGGGCTACGGCCTTCGTCCGGCGATATCCTCGTCGCTCGATCGGCAACGCGCCGCCGCTCTGCGAGGCGCGCGGGGGTCGCACGTGAGCGAAGCGATGTTGCGAACCCCACGGCCAGGAGGGATCGATGAGGTCGCGTCACGCAACCATCGTGGGTGTTGGCTCCGTGCTGCCCGAACGCGTAGTGCCCAACGCGTACTTCGAGACCCTCGTCGAGACGAGCGATGAATGGATCCGCGAGCGCACGGGCATCTACGAGCGGCACTTCGCCGCGGAGGACGAGGCGACCTCGGACCTCGCCGCTGCCGCGTCGAGGATCGCCCTCGAGGGCGCAGGAATCGCACCTGAGCAGCTCGACCTGATCGTCTGCGCGACGCTCACTCCCGACACGCCGATCCCATCGGCCGGCGTGTGGGTGCAGCGAAAGCTGAACATCACAACGCCGGCGTTCGACGTGAACGCCGCGTGCGCGGGATTTTCGTATGCGATGTCCGCGGGGGTCGCGTTCATCGAGTCGGGACAGGCCGAGACCGTGCTCGTGATCGGCGCCGAGGTGCTTTCGCGAGTCATGAATTTCACCGACCGCGGCACGTCGATCCTCTTCGGTGACGGCGCCGGGGCCGTCGTCATGCGTCCCTCGGAATCGCCGGGTGTGATCGGATCGGTACTGGGAGCAGACGGACGTTCGGCAGAGATCCTCTTCATTCCCGCCGGAGGTTCTGCGAGGCCCGCGTCGCACGAGACCGTCGACGCCAGCGAACACGCGATCTGGATGCCGAACGGCCGAGAGGTCTTCAAGCGTGCGGTGGTCGAGATGTCGAACGCGTGCCGTCAGCTCTTGGAGAAGTCCGGATACACCGCGGAGGACGTCGACCTCCTGATCCCGCACCAGGCGAACTCGCGGATCATGATTGCGGTCGCCGAGCGCCTCGGCGTCCCGATGGATCGAGCGGTCGTCGACGTCGCCGAGATCGGGAACACGTCGGCCGCTTCGATCCCCATCGCGCTCGACCGCGCTTGGCGGGCCGGGCGTGTACGGGAGGGAGACCTGGTTCTGCTCACCTCGTTCGGCGCAGGGCTCGCCTGGGGTGCGAACCTGATCCGCTGGACCGGGCCGGCGGCATCGTGACGTCGAAGGTCGCCGTCGTCACCGGCGGATCGCGCGGGATCGGCCGAGCGTGCGCCGAAGCGCTCGCCGGTGCCGGGTGGAGCGTAGCGATCGGTTTCCGAACGAGCGACGCGGACGCCAAGGAGGGTCTCGAGGCGATCGAGGGGGCCGGAGGCCGCGGGGCGATCGTTCGCCTGGACACACTCGACGAAGGATCCGTGAACGAGGCGTTCCGCGAGGTCGCCAACACGCTCGGGCCGATCACGGGACTCGTCAACAATGCGGGGTTCTCGAAGGATGGCCTTCTCATCACGTACGCGATGGAGACCTTCGAGCGAACCCTCGACACGAACGTGCGCGGCGCCTTCCTATGCAGCCGGGCGGCGATGCGCGGCATGCTCCGCGCGCGATGGGGTCGAATCGTGAACATGTCGTCGGTCGTCGCCCTTCGGGGCAACGCCGGACAGACCGCGTACGCGGCGTCGAAGGCTGGTCTCGTCGGTCTCACGAAGTCGCTCGCGCGAGAGGTCGGCGGCAAGGGGATCACGGTGAACGCGGTCCTCCCCGGACTCGTGATGACCGAGATGACCTCGCACCTCGACGACCGCGCCCAGTCGTATTACCTGGACCAGACGCCCCTCGGAAGGACCGCAACGCTCGAGGAGATCGCGAACGTCGTCCGGTTCCTCATGTCCGACGAGGCGTCGTACGTCAACGGCGTTGCGATGCCGGTCGACGGAGGACTCACCGCGTAGTGAAGACGCATAGTCGGAGGAGGCGGCGACCTCCTAGCATGGGCCGCGTGTCAGAGACAACCAACTGGATAACGCACAGGACGGGAGGAACATGGTGGAGAAGGAAGAGATCGAGGCCCGAGTCCGCAAGGTCTTGGCCGAACAGCTGGCCGTCGACGAATCGCAGGTCGTTCCCGACGCGCGGTTTGCCGAGGACCTGAACGCGGACTCGCTCGACCTCGTCGAGGCCGTGCTCGCACTCGAAGAAGAGTGGAGCATCGACATCCCCGAGGAAGAGATGGAGGGCGTGAAGACGGTCGGGCAGGCCGTCTCGCTCGTCCAGCAGAAGCTCGGGGGTTCTTGACGCCGATGGCGTCTCGCGACGCGCGACGCGTCGTCGTCACCGGCATCGGTCCGGTCACCCCGGTCGGAACCGGCATCGACGAGTTCTGGAACGGCCTGGTCTCTGGACGCAACGGCATTCGCCAGATCACGGCGTTCGAAACCGACGACCTCCCGGTGAAGGTCGCCGGGGAAGTGCCGGACTTCGATCCAAGCCCGTTCCTCGATCCCAAGGAGGCCCGGCGCACGGATCGGTTCGTCCACTACGCGATGGCCTCGGCGGCGCTCGCGTGGGAGAACGCCGGCAAGCCCGAGGTCGTGTCCGATCGCGCCGGGGTCGTGTTCGGCACAGGCATCGGCGGCATCGAGACGCTCCTCCAACAGCACACGGTCCTCCTGAACAAGGGAGCCGGACGTGTGTCACCGTTCATGGTGCCGGCGCTCATGGCGAACGCGGCAAGCGGGCACATCGCGATGCGGTTCGGTTTCACCGGTCCGAACCTGTCCACGGTCTCGGCATGCTCCTCCTCCAATCATGCGATCGGCGAGGCGATGCGGTATATCCGCGACGGGTACCTGGACCTCTGCATCGCAGGCGGTTCGGAGGCGGCGACGCTCCCCCTGACGGTGGCCGCGTTCGCGCAGATGACGGCACTGACGCGCAACCCGGATCCCGAGACGGCCTCCCGTCCGTTCGACAAGGCCCGTGATGGGTTCGTGCTGTCGGAGGGGGCATGCTCGCTGGTGCTGGAGTCGGAGGAACGCGCCCGCGAACGCGGTGCGCGGATCTACTGCGAGGTCGCCGGCTACGGCGCCTCGGACGACGCGTTCCACATCACTGCCCCCGATCCCAAGGGCTCGGGGGCGGCGCTCGCGATGAAGTGGGCGCTGCGCGACGCGAACGAGGAGCCGAACGCCGTCTCGTACGTGAACGCCCATGGAACGTCGACGCAACTGAACGACGCGGCCGAGACGGCGGCGATCAAGGCCGTGCTCGGGGACGAGGCAGCGCACGGCGTGGCGATCTCCTCGACCAAATCGATGACCGGACACATGCTCGGCGCGGCCGGCGCCGTAGAGGGAGCGGTCTGTGTGCTCGCGATCGTGAAGAGCGTCGTGCCTCCAACGATCCACTACGAGACACCCGATCCCGAGTGCGACCTCGACTACGTCCCCAACGAGGCGCGCGAGATGGACGTGAGGCTGGCCCTGTCGAACTCGTTCGGGTTCGGCGGGCACAACGCAGTCATCGCGTTCCGCAAGACCGAGTAGCGGATCCGCTACGGCGTGAACATCCGATACATCGGCTCGCCGTCGTAGATCGCGCGCGTCGCACGCCCGTCGATCACCGCATCGAACCGGATCCGGTCGGGCGACCACGACTCGCCGACGCGGAACGAACCACTCCCAAACGGTTCGAGCGGACGTTCGTGGTAACGAGCGTTGTCGGACGCGTTGTCCTGAAGCCACAGCGCGCCGTCCCGAAGGAACACACGGATGTTCGGCTGCCACGGATCGTGCGTTCGGTAATGACCGACGAACGGGTCGAGCTCCGTGGGCGCCGGCGCAGATTGTGGTTCCCCGTCACGGACGTACCGATCCGGACCGTGGTCGAGCACGGTCGGCCGCCCTGGGGACGAAAGGGCAAATCGAAGAACGAACCGGTCGAGCTCGCGATCGTCGACGAGGAACGAACCCGAGTCGGGTGAGTCGAAGGGGACGAGCTTCGCGTCCCGCTCCCCCGCGAGGACGAGCCGGTCGGCATCCGCCCGAACCTCGAACGAACGCCGCTCCCCGCGGTACAGGCCCGCGTATCGCTCGGCGCCGGGAATGCTCGCCTCGTCGGCAGGCTCGGGGATGTCGGGGAGCGCGTCGCCGGCGGCGGCCGCAGCGAGGGTCGCAAGGGCGAACCGGGCCAGATGGATCCGCGGGCCCATCCCGTTCGCGCAGATCGCGACGCCAAACCCCGTCTGCGGCTCGCACAGCGCGAGCGCCACGTAGCCGATCGTCGATCCCGAGTGGCCCAGGAAGCGCTCCTCGGCCCATTTCAAGCCGTAGCCGTAGACGTCGCCCGGCGTATCGAGGTCCGGGGCGATCGGTCGCGACATCAGCTCGAAGCTCTCATCCGTGATGACACCCTCACCGCGGTTCAGCACCAGTCGCACGTACCCGGCGAGCTCTCCCGCCGTCGCGCAGATCGTGCCGTCCGCGGTTCCGCTCTCGGACCACACCGCGGGCGCGAGTCCGTGCGCCGGCTGCCACGGCCGGTCGTCGAACGGAGCGCCGTACCCGACCGCGAGGGTCGGCCGAACGTCGTGCGTGGTCGTCGGCGGCGATTCCTCCATCCCCGCGACGGCCATGACGCGTTCGCGAACGACGTCGAACCACGGCCGGCCGGTGATCCGTTCGAGGATCAACCCGAGCGCCTTGTAGCCGTGGTTCGAGTACCAGAACCGCTCCCCGGGCGCGAACCCCGGCTCGAGCTGGTGAAGCGACCACACCGCGTGCGTTCCCTCGCCGGTGACCTCCGCCCCGATGACGATTCCGGCCGTGTGCGACAGCAGGTGGTGAACGGTGATCGGCGCATACGGCGAGGCGATCTCGAGCCACGGCAGGTAGTCGGTTACCGGAGCGTCGAGATCGAGGTTGCCCGCCTCGCGCTCCTGTAAGAGAGCCATCACGGTGAAGCCCTTGCTGATCGAGCCGATCTGGAACCGATGATGCGACTCGACCGGCGTACGTGCCTCGGCGTTCGCGAAACCGCGGCACACCACGGCGAGCGTTCGGTCCCGGTCCGTCAACGCGATCTGCACCCCCGGGGCGAGGAGCTCGCCCATCCGCCGGTCGAGGTACGCGCGGATCCGTTCGTCGAGCGCGTCGACGTCCACGCGGGTCACGAGCCGAAGAAGAGCTTGAGCTCCCGCTCCGCGGACTCGGGCGAGTCGCTGCCGTGCACGATGTTCTCGGTGATGACGAGCCCCAGGTCGCCCCGGATCGTCCCGGGCGGCGCTCCTCTCGGGTCGGTCGGACCCATCAGCGTGCGCCAGACATCGATGGCGTTCTCGCCCTCGAGGCGCGCGACCACGACCGGGCCCGACGTGATGAAGTCGACCAGCTCGGCGAAGAACGCCTTGTCTCGGTGCTCGCCGTAGTGCTCCTGAGCGAGCTCGCGGTCGATCGTCGTCAGGCGCATCTCGGCGATGCGCAGGCCTTTCGATTCCGCCCGACGCAAGATCTCGCCGACGAGGCCGCGACGAACCCCATCCGGTTTCACGATGAGCAGCGTCGACTCGACGGTCATGGTTGTGAGCTCCCGATCAATGCGTCGCGTGCGGCCGCGACAGTGTACAGAGAGCCCGTTACGAGAATGAGGTCGGCGGGTGTGGCCACGGCGCGCGCCGCCGCGAGCGCCGAGGTGACGTCGTCGAACGACGTCGCCGGAACGCCGTTCGACTCGAGGACCTTTGCGATCTGGGAAGCCGGACGCGCCCGAACGCTGGTGGTGGTGGCCGCGTAGGCGGCGTCGGCGAGCGGCGCGAGCCGCTCGACGACGCCGCCCACGTCCTTGTTCGAGAACGCCGCGATCACCAGGTGCAGCCGCTCCCACGTGAACGACTCGACGAGCGCCGCGGCCAGCGCTTCGGCCGCGGCGGGGTTGTGCGCGCCGTCCAGCACGATGAGTGGGTGACGAGCGATCACCTCGAGGCGGCCCGGTGAGGTCGCGGTCGCGAATGTCTCATGTACGGCCCCGTCCTCGAGCGCCTTGCCCAGCAACGCTTCCGTGGCGACAATGGCCGCCGCCGCGTTCCGCGCAGCGCACTCACCAAACAGCGGAAGCACCAGGTCGTCGTAGGCGCCGTGCAGCCCTTGCACCGCGATGGCCTGGCCGCCGACGGCCGGGACGCGCGCATGGAGGTCCCAGTCGCGGTTCTCGAGCATGAGTACTGCGCCCACGTCCGCGCTCCGCCGTTCGAGAACATCGAGCGCTTCGGGCACCTGCTCACGGACGACGGCGACCTTGCCCTCCTTGATGATCCCGGCCTTCTCGGTCGCAACCTCGGCGACCGTCGACCCCAGTTCGGGATGGTCGAGGCCGATGGGGCATACGACGGCGACGTCGCCGGCGATCAAGTTCGTGGCGTCCCACGTCCCGCCCATGCCGACCTCGAACACGGCGAGCTGCACCGGCTTGTCGGCGAACCACAGGAATCCGAGCGCGGTGAGCGTCTCGAAGTACGTCGCGCGTCCGACGCGCCGGTCGATCGTCTCGAGGACCGGCAACAGGTGCTCGTACTCCTCGGCGAACTCGCTCTCCGACAGCGGCTCGCCGCAGATCTGGATCCGTTCGGTCACCGATCGGAGGTGCGGCGATGTGAACAAGCCCGTAACGAGCCCATGTGCACACGCGAGCGCCGAGACGAGGCGTGCGGTGGTCGTCTTGCCGTTCGTTCCCGTGACATGGATCGTCGGGTACGTTCGCTGTGGTTCGTCGAGGAGCTCGGCGATCGAGCGGATCCGATCGAGATCCGGCTTCGGCATGTGCTCGGGTTGCCGCGCGTCGAGGTCCGCGAAGACGTCGGCGAACCGCACGTGATCAGCCTTCCGGCGAGAGAACGACCTCGACGGACGGCTCGGCGGCATCGACGTAGTCGATCACCGCGACGTTCCCCGCCTCACGCACGTCGCGTTCCACTCCACGGATCAGCTTCAGCCGAGCCTCGCCATCGCGGACGATGACCCGGTCTACTCCGGTTCGCAGCGAGCGCTTCGACAGTGCCTTCGCCTTGCGAACCTCGCCCAGCACCCACGCCGCCACGTCGTAGACGACGCCGTCACCACCGGCCGATGCCTCGGCGAGCTCGCCGGCCGTCGGCCACGACGACCGGTGGATCGAACCCGAACGCCACCACGACCAGACCTCTTCAGTCACGAACGGCAGCACCGGCGCGAACAGCCGAAGCAGCACGTCGAGCGCGAGACGGAGCGACGCCACGGCTGAGCCGGCGGCCTCCTCCCCGTGCGACCCGTACGCGCGGCTCTTCACGAGCTCGACGTAGTCGTCGGTGAACCCCCAGAAGAACCGCTCGGTGACGTCGAGCGCGCGCTGGTGCTCGTAGTCCTCGAACGCTTGAGTGGCCTCGTCGACGACCTCGGAGAGACGCCTGAGCATCGACCGGTCCAGGGAGTCCGTGATCGCACCGTCTTCGGCCTCGAACCCCAGGGCGAACCGCGAGGCGTTCAGGATCTTGATGGCGAGCCTTCGGCCCACCCGGATCTGGTCGTCCTCGTACGCGGCGTCGATGCCGAGACGAGCGCTCGCCGCCCAGTACCGAACGGCGTCAGCGCTGTGCCGCTCGAACACTTCGATCGGCGTGACCACGTTGCCTTTGGACTTCGACATCTTCTTTCGTTCGGGATCGAGCACGAACCCGCTGATCGTCGCGTGCCTCCACGGCACAGAGCCATGTTGAAGATGCGAACGCAGGACCGTGTAGAACAGCCACGTGCGGATGATGTCGTGCGCTTGAGGACGCAGGTCCATCGGGAAGACGCGCGCGAAGAGGTCGGCATCGTCTTCCCATCGCCCCGCGATCTGGGGCGACAACGACGACGTCGCCCAGGTGTCCATGACGTCGGGATCTCCCGCGAACCCTCCCGGCACGCCGCGCTGTCCCGGCGTGTACCCGGGCGGGACATCGTCGGCCGGATCGATCGGAAGCGACGCCTCGTCCGCGAGGATGGGATTCCCGTGATCCGGTTCCCCCCGCTCGTCGAGTCGGTACCACACGGGAAACGGCACGCCGAAGAAGCGCTGCCGACTCGCCGCCCAGTCGCCGTTCAATCCGTTGACCCACGATTCGTAGCGAGCACCCATGTACGGAGGGTGCCAGTGCAGCTCGCGGCCTCGTGCGAGTAGCTCGTCGCGGAACTCGATCGTCTTCACGAACCACTGCCGGCTGGTGATGATCTCGAGCGGACGCTCGCCCTTCTCGTAGAACTTCACGACATGCCGGATCGACCTCGGCTCGCCGGCGAGCTTGCCCGCGTCGGCGAGCAACTCCGCGATCCGCCCGCGCGCCCGCTTGACCGTTTTCCCCGCGAGCTCTGCCATCGCGGCGTTCGCCCCCTCCGGGTCGAGCGACTCCCATCCCGGCTCGCCGAACCTCCCCGGTGCGATGGTTCCATCCCGCCGCACCACGACCCGGGTGGCCAGACCGAGCTCGCGCCACCACGTCACGTCGGTCACGTCGCCGAACGTGCAAATCATCGCGATGCCCGTGCCCTTGTCCGGGTCGGCGAGCTGGTGGGCGACGACGGGAACGGGCACTCTGAACAGCGGCGTCACCACCGTCGAACCGAACAGCTGCGAGTGGCGCTCGTCTGACGGATGCGCCACGAGGGCCACGCACGCGGGAATCAGCTCGGGGCGCGAGGTTTCGATATCCACCGAACCGGTTCCGTCCTCCCGGTCGAACGCGACGCGGAAGTAGCGCCCCTCCACCTCCCGGTCCTCGATCTCCGCCTGGGCGACGGCGGTCTGGAAATCGACGTCCCACATCGTGGGCGCTTCGGCCGTGTACGCCTGACGGTCACGAACGAGACGGACGAAGGAGCGCTGTGACGCCCTTCGAGCGACGTCCCCGATCGTGGTGTACGTCTGAGTCCAATCGACCGAGAGCCCGAGACGGCGGAACAGCGCCTCGAACGCCTTCTCGTCCTCCGCCGTGAGGCGCTCGCACAGCTCGATGAAGTTGCCACGCGAGATGGGGATCGTCTCCTCCCGCGGTTGGAAACCCGACGGATCGAAGTCGGCGTCGTGCGGGAGTGACGGATCACACCGGACGTTGAAGAAGTTCTGAACGCGCCGCTCGGTGGGAAGACCGTTGTCGTCCCATCCCATGGGATAGAAGGGCTCGTCGCCCCGCATCCGGTGGAAGCGCGCGACGAGGTCCGTGTGCGTGTACGACAGCACGTGACCGACGTGGAGGCTTCCGCTGACCGTCGGGGGCGGCGTGTCGATCGCATAGATTTGCTGGCGCGACTTCGAGCGGTCGAACCGGTACGTGCCCTCGGCCTCCCAGCGTTCGTCCCACTTCGCCTCGAGGCCGTCCAGGCTGGGCTTGTCGGGAACGGTCCTCGTCCGCGCCCCGGCTTCGCTCGTCGAGCTCACGCTGCGAGTCTATCGACCGCCATATCGGTCTCGGCCCACGATCACGTCCGGCCCGCGCCTACACTCGGCCCGTGACGACCTGCCAGCGGTGCGGATCGGAGAACCCGAACGGCGCACGCTTCTGCGTGTCGTGTGGTTCGTCCCTCGTCCCGGCTTGTCCCGTCTGCGGCGCCGAGCGGCCGCCCGCCGCGCGGTTCTGCCCGAGCTGCGGCAGCGCCTTCGTCGAGTCAGACGTACCGGTGGGTCAGGAACGTCGCCTGGTCACGATCTTGTTCGCCGACGTGACCGGCTCGACAGCGCTCGGCGAGCATTTGGATCCCGAACGCCTCCAGGAAGTCCTATCGACCTACTTCCGCGCGATGCGTGAGGAGATCGAGGGCCAAGGCGGCACCGTCGAGAAGTTCATCGGCGACGCGGTCATGGCGGCGTTCGGCGTGCCGGCCGCGCACGAGGACGATCCCGCTCGTGCGCTCCGTGCGGCTCTTCGGATGCAGCGGCGGCTCGAAGCAGTCAACGCCGATCTCGACGAGCGGTTCGGCGTCGTACTGCAGGTACGGATCGGCGTCAATACGGGGGAGGTCCTGGCTGCGACGGAACCGAAACCCGGCGAGCCCATGGTGACCGGGGACGCGGTGAACGTCGCCGCCCGCCTCGAACAGACCGCAGAACCGGACACCATCGTGGTCGCCGAACGCACCGCCCGCGCCGCGCGTGGGTTCCGATTCCGCGAGCCGACCGAGCACGATGTCCGCGGCCGCGAGAGGCCGGTGCCCGCAGTTGTGCTCGAGGAGGCGGCGCCCGAGCGACCCGAACGCGGCGTTCCCGGCCTCCGCGCGCCTATGGTTGGGCGTGAGCAAGAGCTAGCAGTACTTCGCACGTTGTTGGAGCGTTCGTCCGCGGAACGTCGGTCCCACCTCGTGACGATCTACGGCGATCCCGGCGTGGGCAAGAGCCGTCTCACCGCGGAGTTCGTCACCGACAGCGAGCGCCGTGAACCTATGCCGACTGTCGTTCGCGGTCGCTGTCTCCCCTACGGCGAAGGCGTCACGTATTGGCCGCTGGCCGAGATACTGAAGGGACTCGCCGGCGTTCGCGACACCGATCCACCCGAGGTGACGCTGGCGAGGATCCGCGCGCTCGGCGACGAATTGCTCACGCCAGAGGTCGTCAGCGACGCGCGCAGGGCCACTGCGGCTCTCGCATACACCGTAGGCGTGAACGATCCGGAGTTCCCGTTCATTGACGTCGAACCGCGCGAGGTCCGCGCGAAGATCCATGCGGCTTGGCGCTCGCTGTTCTCAGGACTCGGCGCACGAGGGCCCGTCATCACCGTCATAGAGGACATCCACTGGGCCGACGGAGCACTCCTCGACTTGTTGGACGAGCTCGCCGAACGCGTGGTCGGGCCCGTCGTATTCGTGTGTCCTGCTCGTCCGGAAGTGACCAATCAGCGTCCGGGCTGGGGCGGCGGCAAGCGCAACGTGTCGTCGATCTCGTTGGAACCACTGTCTCGCGACGACGCCGATATCCTGGTCGGTTTCCTCCTCGCGGTGGAGGAGCTTCCCGCCGCGGTGCACGCGCGGATCCTCGAGCGCGCCGAAGGCAATCCATTCTTCCTGGAGGAGATCGTCAGACATCTGATCGACGAGGGACGCATCATCCGCGACGGAGACCGGTGGCGCGCCGCTGCGGACATCGACGACATAGAGATCCCGGACACGGTTCAGGGCGTGCTCGCCGCGAGGATCGATCTCCTCGATCCGGTCGAGAAGCGAGCGCTCCAGAGAGCGGCCGTGGTCGGTCGGGTGTTCTGGCCGGGGCCGGTCGGACGGCTGCTGAACGGTGATGGTGACCGTGTCCGCGACACGCTCGAAAGGCTCGAGGTACGTGAGCTCGTCTCCAGCAGGCTGACGTCGGCTATCGCCGGCGAGCCCGAGTTCATCTTCAAGCACATCCTGACGAGAGACGTCGCATACGAAAGCCTTCCGCGGCGCGACAGGGCGAAGGCGCACTCGGCGGTCGCCGAATGGATCGAATCGACCGCGGGCGAGCGACGCGACGAGTTCGCCGAGCTACTCGCCTACCACTACGAGGAGGCACATCGCGGTCGCCGAGACGATCCGCAGACCGACGCTGGATCGCTGGAGTATCTGCGAGCGAAGGCCTTCGCCGCGCTGATGGAGGCTTCGGAGAACGCTCGACGCCGTTTCGCCGTCGGGAAGGCCGCCGCCTTGGCCGAGCGAGCGCTCGCGATCGCGACGCAACCGCACGATCGCTCGATCGCTCTGGAGCAGACGGGCAGAGTGGCGCTGAACGACTACCGGGGCGACCTGGCGTTTACCTCCTTCGGCGAGGCAGCCAATCTGCGCGCCACCGACGCGCCGGACGATCCGATGGCGATCGCGCGCGTGTGTGCGTTTGCCGTCGAGGCACCGATGCGGTGGCCCGGCTCGATGAAGCGCCTACCTACAGAGCCCGAGGTCCGGCGGTATCTCGATCTGGGGTTCGAGAACGTCGGCGAGGACGACAGCGAGGTACACGTGCGGTTGCTGCTGGCCCGGGCGTTCGTTCCGTACGCGTTCGGATCACGCCGAGACATCACCGACGACGAGTGCAACGACGCCGCAGCCGACGGGGAGCGGGCGGCCGACATGGCGCGGCGGCTCGGGCGACCCGATCTCGAATCGGCGAGCCTGGACGGCGCGGGGACGGCGTGGTGGGTTCGCGGTCTCTACGGTCCATCGGTCCCGAACATCCGCCGTCGTCTTGAGCTCGCAGATGCCCTCGAGGATCCGTGGGAGCTCGGCGACATGTTCGACGTCGCCGCTTGGACGTTCGCCATGATCGGCGACTACCACGAGGCCGTCCGCATGACCGAACGGTCGGCAGCCGCCACGAGGGGCCAGGCACCCGGTATGGAGCTCCACGGTCTGTCGTGGCGCGCGTTCGCCGAGTTCGCCCTCGGCAACTGGTCCGCCGTGGTGGCCGAAATTCTGCCGTGGGTCCGCACCCTGCTCGGCGAACGGTTCGACGACCCGCCTTACTTCACCGCGCATGTGTTCGGCTCGGCGGCGTTGGTGCTGTCCGCGCGCGAAGACCCCGGCGCCATGGAACTCCTCGGGTTGCTTCGCCGGCATGCAGAGAGCGCCGAGGCCGGCGAATGGCCCACGCTTTCCCTGATCTGGCTGGTCTGGATCCTGACGAGGCAGGGCTCGGAGCATGAGGTGAACGAGCTCCTCGAGCGTCTCCGTTCTAGCCACACGGAGCTCAGACGGCCGCTGCGCGACCAGGTCGTTGCGGTGACGCTCGCCGAACAGGGGCGCTGGGCTGAGGTCCCGCAGTTCCTCGCCGCGTCGCGCTCGTTCGCGAAGCGGGCGGGCCTGCGTGCGCTCCCGGCGCATCTCGACCGCCTCGAAGGCCGCGCTGCCCTTCACGAGGACGACGTCGACGACGCGGTGTCGATGCTCGAGCAGGCTCGTCAGGCCTTCGCTAGCCTCGGCGCGGCGTGGGAGCGTGCGGTGACGGAGCTCGATCTCGCCGATGCCCTTGTGTCCTCCGGTCGCCTCGACGACGCGCGGTCCGTGCTCGTCGCTGCCACCCGGGATCTCGAACGAAGCGGTGCGCGACGCGAACTCGAGCGGTTGGAGAAGATACGAGGCGAACTGGCCTGAACGACGTTAGGCCGTGCGCTCCTGGCGCTCGCGCCGCTTCGGCTCCTTCACCGGCACGAGCGTGGGGTTGACCTTGCTGCGCACGACCTCGCCGTCGATCACGCACTTGGTGACGTCCTTGCGCGACGGGAGCTCGTACATCGTGTTCAGCAGCACCTCTTCGAGGATCGCGCGCAGCCCTCGCGCTCCGGTTGCGCGGAGGATCGCCTGATCGGAGATCGAGTCGAGCGCGTCGTCGGTGAACTCGAGCTCGACGCCGTCGAACTCGAAGAACCTGTGGTACTGCTTCACGAGCGCGTTCTTCGGCTTGGTCAGGATGTCGATGAGCGCCTGCTTGTCGAGGTTGTGCACGTTGGTGATGACGGGAAGACGCCCGACGAACTCAGGGATCAGCCCGTACTTCAATAGGTCTTCCGGAAGGACCTGGTGCAGGATCGCGCCGAGATCCTTGTCCTCGACACGACGAACGTCTGCGCCGAACCCGATCCCGCGGCTTCCGATCCTGCTCTCGACGATCTTCTCGAGCCCGGCGAAGGCGCCGCCGCAGATGAACAGGATGTTCGTCGTGTCGATCTGGATGAACTCCTGGTGCGGGTGCTTGCGGCCGCCCTGCGGAGGAACCGACGCCGTCGTTCCCTCGAGGATCTTCAAGAGCGCCTGCTGCACGCCCTCACCGGAGACATCACGAGTGATCGACGGGTTCTCGCTCTTGCGGGCGATCTTGTCGACCTCGTCGATGTAGATGATCCCGGTCTCCGCCTTCTTGACGTCGTAGTCGGCGGCCTGGATCAGCTTGAGCAAGATGTTCTCGACATCCTCGCCGACGTAGCCGGCCTCCGTGAGCGCGGTGGCGTCGGCGATGGCGAAGGGGACGTTCAGCATCCGCGCGAGCGTCTGCGCAAGGAGCGTCTTCCCGCAGCCGGTCGGACCGAGGATCATGATGTTGGACTTCTGGAGCTCGACCTCGTTGTCCTTGGCGCCGACCTGGATTCGCTTGTAGTGGTTGTAAACGGCGACCGACAGGACCTTCTTGGCCGTCTCCTGTCCGATCACGTACTCATCCAGGAAGGCGTAGATCTCCTGCGGCTTGGGCAGCTCGTCGAGCTTCAGCTCCGAGGTCTCGGAGAGCTCTTCCTCGATGATCTCGTTACAGAGATCGATGCACTCGTCGCAGATGTAGACGCCGGGCCCGGCGATCAGCTTCTTGACCTGCTTTTGGGACTTGCCGCAGAACGAACACTTCAGCAGGTCCGAGTCGCCGATCCTCGCCATGCCCCCGTCCCCCTGAACGAACGGCCGAGTCCCCGCCCGGCCTGGTTAGCCGTCGAATCCTACGATGCGCCGGCGGCCGCCGCCGCGAGTTCCGGCTTCAACTTGCGGGTCGTGATGACCTCGTCGACGATCCCGTACTCGACCGCTTCCTGCGCGGTGAGGATGTAGTCGCGGTCAGTGTCCTTGCCGACCTTCTCCAGCGGCTGGCCGGTGTGCTCGGCGATCAGCTGATCAAGGAGCTGGCGGTACCGGATGATCTCCCTCGCCTGGATCTCGATATCCACCGCCTGCCCACCTGCCTGTCCGTGCGGCTGGTGAAGCAGGACGCGGGAGTGTGGCAGCGCGAACCGCTTGCCCTTCGTGCCGGCGAGCAGCAGCACCGCGGCCGCCGACGCCGCCTGTCCCATCACGGTCGTCGAGACGTCGCACTTGACGTACTGCATCGTGTCGTAGATCGCGAACAGCGCCGTGATGTCCCCACCCGGCGAGTTGATGTACAGGTTGATGTCCTTGTCGGGTTCCTCGGACTCGAGGTGCAGGAGCTGCGCCATGATGAGGTTGCCGACGTTGTCGTCCACCGGCGTGCCGAGGAACACGATGCGTTCCTTGAGCAGACGCGAGTAGATGTCGAACGAACGCTCACCGCGAGCGGTCTGCTCGACGACGACGGGGACGAGGTAGTCCTTCATGGCGTCTCCCTCTTGTCTCGTTCCGGTTCTGATGAGGGCTCATTGGAAGCGTCGGACGGGATCCCGTCCTCCTTGAGCCGGATGTTCGCGTGCTCGATGAGGATGTCGAGCGCCTTGGAGCGGATGATATCACCGGCCAATGATGCGATCTGACCGCTACTCTCCAATGTCTTCGCAACCTCTTTCGGTTCGCGTCCGAGCGCGGCGGCGAGTCCTGTGATCTCTCCGGCCAGCTCCTCGGGAGTGACCTGGATGTCCTCGGCGCGAGCGATGGCCTCGAGGACGAGGTCCGCGATGATCGCGCGTTCGGCGTGCTGCCGCGCGTCGGCGCGGAACCGAAGCTCGTCGAAGCCCTGCGACGCGAGCAACTGATCGAGCGTGGTGCCTGCCCGTTCCGCCCGCTCGCGCGCGTGGCTCACGCGATGCCCGATCTCCTCGTCAACGAGGCTCTCGGGCAGGTCGACCCTCGTCCGTTCGATCAGCGCGCCCAGGGCCGCGTCGCGGATGATGCCGTCGGCGGCGCGATCTTTGCTCTGGGCGATCTGCTTGGCGAGCTCGGCCCGGAGCTCGTGCAGCGTGTCGAACTCGGAGGCGGTCTTGGCAAACTCGTCGTCGGCCGCAGGGAGCTTCTTGGCTCTCACGTCCTTCACCAACACCTGGAGCGACACCTCGCGCCCAGCCTCGTCGCCGAAGCGCTCGGGAAGCACGTCGTTCACCTTGAGGATCTCGCCGGCGCGCTTTCCCTCGAGCTCGGTGTCGAGCTTGGGACCGAACTCCCCGGATCCAACCTCGTACAGGTAGTCCTGGCGTGTCGCGTCGGCCACGTCCTGGCCGTGGACGCTGGCGCGAATGTCGATGACGACGTAGTCGTTGTCGTGCGCCGGACGGGCGACGGGTTCGAGCTCGGCGAATCGTTCGCGCAGTGAGTCGACCATCGCATCGACGTCCTTGTCCGTGACCTCGCTCGTCGGGCGGTCGAGCTCGATCCCCTTGTAGTCGGCGTCCTCGAACCGCAACCGCGGCCGAACCTCGACCGTCGCCGTGAAGACGAGCGGCTTGCCCTCCTCGACCTGCTGGAGATCGATGTCCGGTTGTGCGATCGGCGCGAGGTCGTTCTCCCGCATCGCGTCACGGTAGTACGTCGGAACGGATTCCTCGAGGAACTCGCCGAGGACGGCGTCCCGCCCGATCTGGGCGTCGATGACCTGCCGCGGAACCTTGCCCTTGCGGAAACCGGGGATCTTGACCTGTCGCGCGACCTTGCGATACGCACGATCGAGATCCCTTCCGAAATCATCCGGCGGAACCTCGATCGTGAGCTTTACCTTGTGCTTGTCGGTCTCTTCGACGGTCGTCTGCATCCGAACATCGAATCTAGCAGTCCGGCCCGATACCCCGGTTACGTGACCGGAAGCGGCCGACGGTAGGCTCCGCGCCGATGTACGAGAACGAGCTCTCGTTCGCCAACGAACTCGCCGACGAGGCTGACGGGATCGCGTTGTCCTACTTCGGCCGGTCGTTCGAGGTTCGGGAGAAGGCCGACCGGACCCCCGTCACCGAAGCCGACATCACGATCGAAAGGGCCATCCGCGCTGCAGTGCACGCGCGGTTCCCCCGCGACGGCGTCCTCGGCGAGGAGGGCGGATCGGAGGGGGATGCATCCCGCCGCTGGATCGTCGACCCGATCGACGGCACGAAGAACTTCGCCGACGGCGTGCAGCTGTGGGCGACCCTGATCGCGTTCGCCGTGGACGACGTTCCGGTCGTCGGCGTGGTGTCGATGCCCGCGATCGGCGAGCGCTACGAGGCCGCGCGAGGCCTAGGCGCCAGATTGAACGGCGACGCGATCCACGTCTCGCGCATCGACTCGGTGTCGCGAGCGTTCGTCCTGTTCGGCGGGATGGCGGACTGGCTCGACGGGCCGAACGCGCGCGGGGTGCAGAAACTGATGAGTGAGGCGCGGCGCACTCGCGGCTTCGGCGACGCATGGGCGCACATGCTCGTCGCGCGCGGCTCGGCCGATGTGATGGTCGAGCGCGAGCTCAACACGTGGGACTGGGCGGCGGTCGAAGTCGTGGTCGAGGAGGCGGGCGGGACCATGAGCCAGCTGGACGGATCTCCACTCGCGCACGGCAGGAGCGTGCTCTCGACGAACGGCGTGCTGCACAACGACGTCGTCGGGCGATTACGTTCGGCGCGCGGCGCATAGCCCACGCGCGTCGGGCGACCGCATTGCGTTGGAGGAGGCGGCGTTGGTAGCGTCGCGCCGCGCGAAGGGAGAACCGGTTGGCGACCATCGACGTCTTCGAGATGGAGCGGCTGCAGTCGCTGTACTGGCACGAGGTCGAGTACGACCTGTCGGAGAGCGGCGTGTCACCGCTCTCCCTCGACGAGCTGCTCCGCGATGACGACGCGAGGCGAGCGCTCCTCGACACGAGGCTCGGCTATCCGCTGTCCGAAGGTTCGGAACGAACGCGTGCGTTCGTCGCGGAGTGGTACGACGGGGCGGGCGTCGAGAACGTGACGATCACGAACGGCGGATCGGAGGCGAATCTCGTCGCCCTGTGGTCGTTGCTCGAACCCGGCGACCGTCTGGCGTTCATGGTTCCGAACTATCTGCAGGGCTGGGGCCTCGGCCGTCACTTCGGCGATACAACTGGCACGTTCGGTCTCGTCCCCGGCCGCGACGGATGGTCCCTCGACGTCGACGCGCTCGAGCGCGCCATCGGTCCGCGGACGAAGGCGGTGATGGTGTGCAACCCGAACAACCCGACGGGCCATGTGCTCACCGCCGACGAGATGGATGCCCTCGTTCGCGCGACCGAACGCGTGGGCGCATGGATCGTCGCCGACGAGATCTACCGGGGGGCCGAGGTCGACACGGACCGGACGACGCCGACGTTCTGGGGACGTTCCGATCGGGTGATCGTCACGAGCGGACTGTCGAAGGCGTTCGGTCTTCCTGGTCTGCGGGTCGGATGGGCGGTCGCGTCACAGGAGACGATCGCCGAGCTGTGGATCCGGCACGACTACACGACGCTCACGCCTGGCATGCTCTCGGACTCGCTCGCTCAGATCGCGATGGAGCCCGCTCGACGCGAGGAGCTCCTGGCGCGGACGCGCGGCATCATTCGGACGAACCTCTCGAGGCTCGAGGAATGGATCGCCGGGCAATCGGCGCTGACGTACGTGCGCCCGAAGGCCGGCGCCATCGCCTACGTCGAGTACGACCTGCCGATCGGCTCGCGGGATCTGATCGATCGCATCCGAACGCAGCAGAGCGTGCTGCTGGTTCCCGGCGAGATGTTCGGGCTCGGAAACGGCTTCCGCGTCGGGTTCGGGTTCGACATCGAGCACACGATCAAAGGCCTCGACCGAGCGGCGCTCTCGTTCCCGTGATGGGACGCCGGGCGAGCGGGGCGGTTACCGCGCGATGCGACGGCGAGCGGCAACGGCGCCCGTCGGCCGAGACGGCTCGGCCGGCACTCTGCGGAGCGCCGCCTCGGCGTCGGCCATCGTGACCACCCTGCGCTTGTAGTTCAGCAGGGCGAATCGGTCGCACGTCGTCTCCGCAGAGCCGCCGCGTCCGTGGTGGACGTGCAGGTACCAGTGCATCCACTCGTGGAGGTACAGGAACCTGAGCACCTCGCGCGCCGTCCGGAACGTCACGCCCTCGGTCAGCCAGATGAACCGGATCGACCGGCTCGCCCGGCGCTTGGCCCCGAACGCCACGACCTCGCCGAACGGGTAGAAGGGCTCGGGAACCTGGAGCGTGATCGTGCGCTCGCCGAAGTCGGTCTGTGCGGCAAGGTGCGGCTTCTCCCGATACCGCAAGGGCCTCACGACGACGTCGTACCCGCGTGCCTCCGGCAGCCCCGACAGCATCCGGCGAATTGTGCCGAGCGGGAGTTCGTCACAGAACGAGCGGAGGCGCATGGCGCCAGAGTAGCGCCACGATGAGATTTCGGGGTTCACGTTGCGCCGCAACGGTCTCGGCGGCTTCTGAGCCCGCCCCGGCCGCGGATCGTTGCGACGATCCGTCGGGATGGCCGGATTCGAACCGGCGACCTCGGCGACCCAAACGCCGCGCGCTAACCAGACTGCGCCACATCCCGGCAGGCCGATTGTAGTGGCGCTGGGGTAGCCAGCCGGCGTCCCCGCCTCTCCTCCGACACCGTCGGAGCGGCGCGTCGCGCGTGGGTGCTACAAAGGGGTCCGTGCACGACCTCCACGAGAAGCGCGCTCGCAGCGCCGTCACGGCCGTCGAGCTGAACGCCGTCACGCGGCTGTTCGGCGCGAATCCGGCCCTGGTCCGCGCCGACGTTCGCGTCGCACCCGGTGAAGTGCTGGTGCTCCGCGGCCCGAACGGCGCCGGCAAGACGACGGTCCTTCGGATCATGGCGACCGCGCTCTCCCCGACGTACGGACACGGTTCCGTGCTGGGGTACGACCTCGTCCGCGAGCGCGACGCGATCCGTCGCCACACCGACCTGATGTCTCACAGAACACGCCTGTACGAGGACCTCTCGGCGGCTGAGAACCTCCGGTTCTGGTGCCGGCTCCTCGGCGTGGACGGGGCGGACATCCAGGGGGCGCTAGACCGCGTGGGGCTCCTCGAGGTGGCAGGCGAACGGGTGCACGGCTTCTCGCAGGGCATGCGGCAGCGCGTGGCGGTGGCGAGGACCCTCTTACGGCGCCCGCAGATCCTCTTGCTCGACGAGCCCTATACCGGCCTCGACGCGGAGGCGCACCACGCGGTCGACGATCTGATCCGCGAGGCCTCGCGCGACGGTCGCGCCGTCGTGGTCGCGACGCACCACACGATGCAGCGGGGGTTGGCGGACCGGGTCCTGTTCATGGACGGGGGACGCATCGTTCGCGAGGGGGAGCCATGAGGCTCCTCCGTCACGCAGCGACGATTGCCGCGAAGGACGTTCGCGCCGAGATCCGGGCCAAACACGCGCTTGCGACGTTGCTCCCCTTCGCCGCCACGTTGCTCATCTCCTTCGGTTTCGCGTTCGGGCCGGGCCGCGACGTGCTCCTGCGGACGGCGCCGGGCCTGTTGTGGATGGCCGTCCTGTTCGCGGCGGTGATCGCCGCCCGACGCGCGTACCAGATCGAGAGCGAGGACGGCGCGCTCGAGGGGTTGCTGCTCGCGCCGATCGACAAGGCCGCGGTGTTCCTCGGCAAGGCCGCCGCTGTCGCGTTGCAACTTCTGCTGCTCGTCGCGTGTGCGCTGGTGCTCGTCGTCGTGCTGTTTGACCTCACGGTGCGCGGTCCACTCGTGCTGGCCGCCGCGTTCGGGCTCGGGGCGGTTGGGCTCGCGGCAGTGGGCGGCCTGTTCGGCGTGCTCGCGGAGGCCGCGCGAACGCGCGAGGCGCTCTTCCCCACCCTCGTCCTTCCCCTGGTGACGCCGGTGCTCGTCGCCGGCGTTCGGGCCACCGATCTCGCCGCCACGGGACGCACCGACGAGGCGATCGGGTGGCTTGGCCTCCTCGTCGCGTTCGACGTCGTATTCCTGTCACTCGGCGTGCTCGTGTTCGGCTTCCTGATGGAGGACTGAGGTGGAGATCGCGGCGCGCGGGCTTGGAACGGCGACATCTCGGAGCGGCGAACGGTTGCTCGGCGTCGCGGCGCTACTCGCGCTCGGCCTGAGCGCGACGCTGTCGCTCGTCGTCGCGCCGCCCGACGCGCTACAGGGGGAGGTGCAGCGGCTGATGTACGTGCACGTCCCCGCCGCGTGGCTCGCGTACCTGTCGTTCTTCGTGGTGTTCGTCTCGAGCGTCGCCTACCTGCGAACCAGCCGGACGAGATGGGATCGCGTGGCAGCGGCCTCTGCCGAGATCGGCGTGTTGTTCACGGCGCTGGCCATCGTCCTCGGCGCCCTGTGGGGCAAGCCGGTGTGGGGGACGTGGTGGACGTGGGACCCGCGGCTGACGACGACGGCGATGCTGCTGCTGATCTATATCGGCTACCTCGCGGTTCGGCGGATCACTGACAACCCAACGCGACGCGCCCGGTGGTCGGCCGTGATCGGGATCGTCGGGTTCGTCGACGTGCCGATCGTGCACCTGTCGGTGGTGTGGTGGCGGTCGCTCCACCAGCAGTCGACGGTGTTGCGCCTCGGCGGCCCTCAGATCGAGGGCTCGATGCTCACCGCTCTGCTGGTCGCCGTCGGCGCGTTCACGATCGTGTACGCGTACCTGATGGCGGTTCGCCTCCGCGTCGGGCGAATCGAGGAGCGCGCAGCGCGCGAGGCCCTGTCGCCGCGGCTCGGCGAGGTCGAGGAGGCCGCGCGCTGATGGAATCGAACATCGGCTACGTCGTGGCCGGATACGCGATCACAGCGGTGGCGCTGGGCGGGTACGCGCTGCGGCTATTCGTCCGTGCGCGGCGCGCGCGCGAGCGCGCCGAAGCTGTCGCCGCGCGACGCCGGGTCTGAGCGAGTCCTATGGATCAGCGGCACCGGGCCGTAGCGCCTCGCTCGGCATCGGCGATGAGGTCCCGGACGATCGGGCGCTCCGCACCGAACGGCGCCGCCTCGAGGTAGCGCTCGAACGATGCGATCGAAGCATTGGGCCGGTCGAGCCCACAAAGCTGGATGACGCCCCGGATGAACAGCGCCTCGGGGTAGTTCGGCGCGGTCTCGAGGGCCCGATCCACCGAGTTCATCGCATCATCCGGACGATCGGAGAGGTACAGGATCATGCCGACGTGCGCGTTCGCTTCGGCGTCGTCGGGATCGCGCTCGAGCACAACGGCGTACTCGGCGAGTGCCTCCTCGATACGACCGGCGTCCAGGTAGCGATGTGCGAGGTCGAGTCGCGCGGCGACGTCGTTTGGCTGGCGTTCGACGCGGTCCTCGAAGAAGGCGAACGGGTCATCGCCCGCGGCGTTCGGCGCCGCGGGCGACGCCGCCGGTTCCGCGTCGCGTAGCAACCCCGTCACGACCACGGACCCAACGGTGGCCACGAGCAGCACGGCCACGACCCACGGTGGCACCCGTCCGGAGGCCGGAACAGGGACGACCTCGCCGTCGCTTGTGGCCGTATCGCTCACAGCCGCACGGAAGCTCGCTCGGCGGCCGTCTCGTGTGATCGCCGAGCTCTGCGCGGCGATCGAGCGAGCGTCGATCCGTCGGAGCAGCCGCGCCATCCTTCCCTCGGTCTCGCGGCGAAGCCGGACGTACTCCGTCTCCTCGAGGGCACCGCTTTTCCATGACTCCTCCAGGTCGGCGAGCGACCGAAGCAGCGTGAGGCGCCGGTCCTCGAGCGGATCCACCGGTCCCTCGATCAAGACAGGATCGCGGCGCCGGAAACCGGCGGCGACTCCGGCCACGGCGACCGCGGATAGGGACGCGACCGTCAGCGCGGCGATGACCGGGTTCACCGAGTCTCCCGATTCGATGTCTCGGACCGGGTCACGTCGGCTCCTCGAGGCCGCGCAGCTCGTGCTCGATCCGGCGACGTTCGCTCGGCGATGCTTCCATGTCGTCGCGCGGTGGACGGCGCCGGACGAGCGCCAACCACACGGCCAGCCCCGCAACCAAGGCGACGACCGGGAGCGCCCAGGGCAGCAGGTTCAGCCCGCGGCGCGTCGGCTCCAGCAGGATCCACTCCCCGTACCGGTCCACGAAGTACGCCCGGATCTCCTCGTCGGTCTCTCCGGAGCGGACCCTCGACGCGATTGCGGCCCGCATCTCGCCGGCGAGCCTCGACGGCGAATCGGCGACGGATAGGTTCAAGCAGACCGGGCAGCGCAGGCCGGCCGCGATGCCGCGGGTTCGGTCGGCGACGGTTCCGGTTCCGGGATCGTCGCCTCCGGCGACGATCGTGGCGCCGATAGCGACGGCGATGGCAACCGCGATCAACGCGACCGCGCGCTTCACGACGTGGCCTCGGATCGGAGCGCACGCTCGATCGTGTCGACCAGCCACTCGTACGTGACGGCGCCGACCATCTTGGCGACGATCGTCCCATCGGGCGCGATGACGAACGTCTCGGGGACGCCGAACCGGCCGAACGCGATCGACGTCCGCGATCCGGGATCGGTGACGAGCGGCCAACTCGGGCCGAGCTCTTCGACGTACTGGAGCGCGTCCGGGCGCGCGTCCTCGACGTTCACGCCGAGCACCACGACACCCCGCTCGCGGTAGCGGTCCCATGCGGCGTCCAGCGCGCCGTGCTCCTCTCGGCACGGAACGCACCACGACGCCCAGAAGTTCAGCACGACGACCTGACCGCGCAGATCCGCGGACGAGATCGTCTCGTCACCTCTGAGCGACGGGAGCGAGAACGAGGGCGCGCGCCTCGCCACGAGCTCGCTCGGAAGGTCGCGCGGGTCGTTGCCGATACCCGACGCGAGAAGAAGCACCACCGCAAGCACCGGAACGGCGGCGAACGCAACGACGCGCCAGCGACGCGCGTTCACACGTGCACCTCCTCGCGGACGCGAGGGTGCGCCGGCTCCGGCGCGGGTACGCGCCGGCGCCGAGAGGGAAAC
Organism: Actinomycetota bacterium; assembly: GCA_035640355.1. Classification (NCBI taxonomy): domain Bacteria; kingdom Bacillati; phylum Actinomycetota; species Actinomycetota bacterium. The sequence goes on along the minus strand of DASQWI010000012.1, from coordinate 48,135 downwards.
GCTGCCAGGAGACCACCCGCCGCGGTGACGAAACCGCCCGCCCACAGCAGCCCGATGCCCGGATTGACGATGAACCGGATGGTCGCCGACGCGGTCTCCGGGTCGACGGCGACCAACGACGAGTACAGGTCGCGGAGTCCGTTCCACGGCGTTCCGACGCGGAGCGACGGGGTGCCGATCGGCTCCGACGATGCGGGGTAGAAGTTCAGCGAAGGCTGCAGCCGGACCACCTCGTCGCCCGTCTTGTCGAACACCGTCAGGTGCGCCAGGACGATGCGGCGGTGAGGTTCCTCGCGAGACGAGATCCGATCCAATCGGATCTCGTATCCGTCGACCTGTCTGCGCTCGCCTCGGGCGATCGCAACCTCGGCCGACGTATCGGCGATCGCCGCCCACGCCACGCCGACGAGCATCAACAGCACGCCGAGATGGGCGACGAGCCCTCCGTACAGCCGTCGGTTTCGTGCGATGGCGGACGACGTCGCTTCCGTCCACGACGTGGCGTGTGCGCGTCGTTGCGCGCGCACCCCACGCGCCATCTCCGACACCGTAGCCACTGCAACGAACGCGGCGAGCGCGAACACGATGGTCGCGGTGGTTCCTCCACCGGCGACGGCCAGCGCGACCGCAGTCCCGGCTGCCGCCCACGCAGGCCATTGCAGGCGCCGGACGATCGCCGAGGCCGACGCCGCGCGCCACGGCAACAGCGGGCCGACGCCCATGAGGAACAGCAGCAGCAGCGCAACGGGCGCCGTGTTGCGGTTGAAGTACGGACCACCGACCGAAACCTTGGTGCCCCGGACGGCCTCGGCCAGGAGCGGGTAGATCGTTCCGACGAGCACGGTCCCGGTGATCGCCAGCAGCAAGACATTGTTGCCCAGGAACACGCTCTCGCGTGACAACGGCGTGTCGAACGCAGCCTCCGATCGAAGCGCGTCGCGTCGCCACGCGATGAGGCCGAACCCGACGAGCAGCACGAGCGTGAGGAACGCGAGGTACAGCGGCCCGACGATGGACTCGGCGAACGCGTGGACCGATGCCAGGATGCTGCCCCTCGTGAGGAACGTGCCGAGCACCGTGAGCGCGAACGTGCCGACGATCAAGGAGAGGTTCCACACCTTCAACATGCCGCGCCGCTCCTGCACGATCACCGAATGCAGGAACGCGGTGCCGGTCAGCCAAGGCAGCAGGGCGACGTTCTCGACCGGATCCCACGCCCAGTAGCCACCCCATCCGAGGACTCCGTAGGACCACAGCGCGCCGAGGACGAGCCCGATCGTCAGGAAGATCCACGCCGCGAGCGTCCACCTGCGCGTGATCCGCATCCACTCGTCACTCACTCGCCCGGTGACGAGCGCGGCCATGGCGAACGCGAACGGGACGGTGAACCCGATGAACCCGAGGTACAGGAAGGGCGGATGCGCGGCCATCAGAGGATGGTTCTGCAGCAGCGGCAGTGGTCCCCGGCCGTCGGCCGGAGGCGACGCGAGGGTCTGGAACGGTGTCGTGGGCCCGAGCACCAAGAGCAGGTAGAAGGCCACGACGCAGTACATCGCCGCGATGGCCCACGGAAACGTCTCGGGCCTGCGCGCTCGAAACCGGAACGCAACCATCGCCACGAACCCCGCGAGCACGAGGTTCCACAGCAGCAGCGAGCCTTCGTCGGCTGACCACAGCGCGAGGACCTTGAAGAACGTGGGCGTGGCCACGCTGGAGTTTGTCGCGACGTAGCGCACCGAGAAGTCGTTCGAGAGCAGCGCCACGAACATGGCGCCGTTCGCCACGGCCACGAGCGCGAGCACCGAGTACGCGGTCGTGCGCGCGCTCTCGACGAGCGACGCGTTGCGACGCCGAGCCCCGACGACGGAAGCGACGGCGCCGTACGCGGCGAGCGAGAGGGCGATGGCCAGCGAGACCGTTCCGACGAACGCGGCCACGTCAGCCGATCAGGGCAGGGGAAGGAGTCTCGCCCGGGGCCGGCGGCCGGTACTCCTCGCCGTGCTTGACCAACATCGTGTCGGAGTGAAACGCACCGTCGTTGCCGAACGTGCCCTCGAGGACGACGCCGATGCCGGTTCGAAACAGCGCGGGGGTGCCACCTTCATGGACGACGGTCATCCTGGTCGTTCCGTCGGTGACGATGAAGTCGACGCCGTCACCGTTCTGGTGAACCGAGCCCGGGACAACCTGGCCGCCGAGACGAAGCCGCTCGCCCGCGGGTGGCCGTTGCTGCAACAGCTCGGTCGGTGTCACGTAGTAGACGAGATTGCCCGAGAGCGCCCGCGTTCCGACCCACGCCAGGCTCCCGGCGATCAAGACGAGCAAGACAACGACCCGCGCGCGCATGCGTCCGACAGTATCGCGGGGTTCCGAGATCCGTCGAGGCAGCGTGCGGGGACCCGTGCGCCGCGAGCGCGACCGGGCTGCGACGCCGCTCAGACGACGATGCGAACGGCGCGCGGAGCGCCGTCGGCCTCGGCCTCGTACTCGCGCCACGCCGAGGCGAGCCGCTCGACGCCGTCGCGCATCGCATCGGGATCGAGAACGAACGGCAGTCGGATCCGATCCGAGAACTTCCCATCGACGGACGTCATCGGTCCCGGCACGACCGTCACACCGTGACGCGTCGCGGTGAGCGCGAACGACGTCGCGTCTCCGACGGGGATCCGAACCCACAGGCACAGCCCGCCGTCTGGCGGATCCCACGTCCACCGGGGCAGCCACTCCCCGAGCAGCCCCTCGAGCATAGCCTTCCGCTCGCGGACGGTCTCTCGCCGTCGTGCACGGATGGCGTCGAGATCGTCCATCAGGTGGAGCGCGACGATCTGGCTCACCGTCGACGTCCCGTGATCGGTCACGAGCTTCATGCGAGCCAATCGCTGAACGACCGGAGCTGGCGCTCGGATCCATCCGATGCGGAGACCGCCCCAGAGGAGCTTCGACAGCGAGCCGATCGTCAGCACGGGAACGTCGCCCTGGAACGCGCCGATCGGCGGCGGTGGCTCGTCGCCGAGCGGGAGGTCGGCCACGGTGAGGTCCTCGACGATCGGGAGCTGGAGCTCGTTCGCCGCGGCCGCGATCTCGATCCGCTCGCGTGCAGGCATGAGCGCCCCGGTCGGGTTGTGGTACGTCGGCATCAGGTATGCGAGGCGGGGTGAGCTCGCGATCGCCGCGTCACGAAGCCGGTCGGCGCGAACGCCTTGGACACCGATCGGAATGGGGAGCAACCGAAGCCCGGCGGCCGTGAACATGTCGATCGCCGCGAGGTACGTGGGATCCTCGACGAGCGCAACGTCACCGGGGCGCGCGTACAGCGCCGCGGCGAGCCCTACCGCCTGCTGCGCACCCGTCGTGACGATGACCTCGTCCATCGTCGTGGGCATCGACCACCGTCGAGTGAGGTGATCGGCGATCGCAGCGCGGAGCGGTGCGTACCCGATCGCCTCATAGCCGATCCCGTCGCGAGCGGCCCGGTCGAGGTCCTCGAGCGCCCGAGCCATGGCCGGACCCGCAAACAGGTCGCCGGCGGTCAGCGCGGCACAGGTGAACTCGACCCCTTCGCCGGGCCCTTCGATCAGCGCGCGGAACGACGCGGTGGCGCGACCGACAAACCCCGCACGGTCCTCTCCGAACCGAACGACGGACGAGTGGCGGCGCACCCACGTGCCGCTCCCCTGGCGGCTCTCGAGCCACCCCTCCTCGCGGAGCAGGTCGTACGCCGCGACCACCGTGCTCCGACTCACGGAGAGCTCGACGGCGAGCGCGCGCTCGGTCGGAAGACGCGTGCCGCTGGGCATCTCGGAGCGTCGGATGGCACCGCGGATCGCCTCGGCCAGGCGGCGGTACAGCGGCCCGGAGCCCATCGACGTCCATCCCGCGAGCGACGGCACGAGGCTCGTTCCCCCGAACCCGAACCCGGACTGCGCTGTAGCCACGCTTTCGATCCAATCTGGCCCGATTGGCCATGGAGTGGTCCGCTGAGTGGGCGGATTATCCGCCTCGAGATGGACGGAGCGCAAGCTGATTGGCCTGCATATTGGACCCATCTCGACGAGGTCGGCCGTGACGGCATCGCGACGGGCGGGACGTGAAGGGCTTGCCGGCTTGGCCATGACATCGGTTCTCGTCGGCACGGTGGCGGCGTGGATGGCAGGCTGGACGTGGATCGCCGCACCGTCCGCTCTCGGGATCCTTGGCTTGGCGGCGACCGCCATCGGCGCCGACTCGCGGAGGGCCGGGGACTGGAGACGAGCCGAGACGAGCTAGGTCCGCGGACCCGGCAGAGCAAGAAACGGGCGACGATGCGCGAGGGGTCGTCGCTTGTTAGCAGGGAGCGCGGTATTGAGGCGAGGGGCTACCGGCACGGCGCACGCGCCGCTCTGCCACTGGCAATCGCGGTCGGCGGGTTCGGGATCTCGTTCGGCGTCCTGGCGCGGAGCGCCGGGTTCGGGTGGCTCGCGCCGATCGTCATGTCCGCGACGACGTTCGCCGGATCGGCGCAGTTCGCGGCCGTCTCGATCATCCGCGACGCCGGCAGCGTTGCCGCGGCGGTCACCGCGGCGCTCCTCCTGAACGCTCGGTACGGACCGATCGGTGTCTCGGTCGCTCCCTACCTCACCGGATCGTCGTGGTCGCGGCTCGTGCGGGCCCAGCTCGTCGTAGACGAGTCGTGGGCGCTCGCATCCGAGGGCGATGGGCGGTTCAACAGCCGCGTGTTGATCGGCGCCGGCCTCGTTCTCTACGCGAGCTGGGTGCTCGGAACCGCGATCGGCTCGATCGCGGGCGATGCGCTCGGCGACCCGGCCACCCTCGGACTCGATGCTGCGTTCCCCGCGCTGTTCTTGGCCCTCCTCGTTCCGCAGCTGCGCGGTCGCACTCCGATCGCGGCGGCGCTCTTCGGGGCGGTGATCGCGCTCGCGCTCACGCCCATCACGCCGGCCGGGATCCCGATCATCGCCGCGAGCGCCGCGTGTCTTCTGGGGCTCCGGCGATGACGTCGACGTGGATCGTCGTTGCGGCCGTGGGCCTGGGAACGATCGCCATCAAGGCGGTGGGCCCTGTGCTGATGGGCGGCCGACCGCTCCCCCCGCTGTTCACCGGTGTCGTCGGATTACTCGCGCCGGCTTTGCTGGCCGCGCTGGTGGCGGTGCAGACGTTCGGCTCCGGCCGCGCGCTCGTCGTCGACGAACGGGTCGTCGGTATCCTCGTCGCGGCGATCGCTCTCATGATCAAGGCGCCGTCGAGGATGCTGAGCTATGACGCGCGGTTGCTGTTCGTCGTGGTCATCGCCGCCGCCGCCACGGCAACGGCCCGCGCGGTCATCTAGCGATCCCTCAGCAGGCGAGCGGGCCGGGCCACAGGTGCTCGATCAGGTTGGCGCAGGGATTGATCCTCGTCCACGGAGTTTTCGACAGGTCATCGGCTCTGGCTCCCTCGTAGACGCACGCACCCGAGATGGCCTCGAATGTCAGCACCCCGCCCCGAAGTGTCCAGCGGTAGGTCCCCCGATCCCGTGGGCACCATGGATCGTTGAACAACGTGATCCGGTCTCTCCGCAGGGTGAACATTCCTAGTGCCCTGAATCCCGACAGCTGGTGGTTCAGCCAGTAGTTGCCGTGGAAGAGAACAAGCGTGCTGACACCGGCATTCGGGAGGTAGGGGGGACACCGGGCGCAGCGGAACGGCAGCACCCCGCGCACGTCCTGCAGGGTGAGGATGCGCAGATACGTCCCGTCGATCGCCGTGGGTTCCGGGGGCGGCGTCGGCGTTGTGTATGCGTAGGGTTCGTCCCGCGGCTCCAGGGTGAATACCGGGTCGGACCAGAGCGGATGGGTGGATCGCCGCGTTGGTGACGGCGCCGCCGAGTCTGCAACCGATGCCGACGCCCCGGCGCCCGGTGAGGTGCCTTCTGGCTCCGAGGTGCATGTCACGAGCAGGATCAGAGCCGCCGCCGCGGGGGCACATCGTGACCACATCGTGGTCCAGGAACCACTCGCCGAGCTGGTGGGCATAACCGTCATTCAGCTTATGGTGGTCTCGGTAACCTGTCAAAATAGAATGCCGGTCGTGGCATGAACGAGGCAGAGAAGCGGCGTCTCGGGGAAGATCTCGAGCCCGGCTACCGGCCCACGGCGCCGGAGGGGCTTCATCTCGTTCAGAAGTTCATCAACTCGTGGAATCACGAGTTCTCAACGGAATGGGATCGCCTCGGTACCCCCGAGAAGGCCAAAGCATGGCTCGTCCGGTGGGGCCTCCTCCAGCCCGATGCCACGCTCACGGAGTCCGAACGTGTCCGACTGGTTCGGCTTCGGGAGTCTCTGCATGCGCTCGCCGACGTGAACCGGGACGGCGCCGCGCTCGGGGACGGTGATCTCATCGTGCTCGTCCGCGAGGGCGAGGCAGTGTCTCGCTTCAGCTTCGATCGGCACGGAGGGATGACACTCGAGCCCACGGGATCCGGTGTGGACGGTTCGATCGCGCGCCTGCTGACGATCGTCTTCGAGGCGCAGATGGCCGAAACATTCGGGAGGCTCAAGAGCTGCCGGCAGTGCGGCTGGGCGTTCTACGACCGATCGAAGAACCGCTCCGGCAGCTGGTGCGCGATGTCGATCTGTGGAAACCGGAAGAAGAACCGCACGTACCGCCGTCGGAAGGCCAGCGACAAGTCGGCCCGCCGGATGTGACCTGACAGGAACGACGCCTGATCCCGAAGGGATCGTTAGCTGACGACCTGCCCGATCAACGAGGAGAGTGGTGGCCCCCTCTTGACTGTGGAGCGGGCGACGGGAATCGAACCCGCACCACCAGCTTGGAAGGCTGGAGCTCTACCATTGAGCTACGCCCGCGTGCATTCGAAGCGTAGCAGCGGGATCTGACGCCTCGCGCTCCTCAGCTCGACTTCTGGCCGCTCCGGAGGTCCATCCAGTTCTTTTCCATCGAGACGTACCGCTGCCACGCGGTTACCCATCCTTGGTCGTTGCGCGGGAAGCGCTCGACCGGCTGCTGCGGCGCGTTTCTGTCCCAGATCCCGAAGTAATCGGCGCCGTAGCCGAGCAGATATTGCGATCCCGTGTGGGTGAACTCGATCTTGACGTCGGACGTCGGCCGCGCCGTCTGGGCAGCCGCTGCGGTCTGCGCGCCTGCTGGCGCGTCTTGCGCCGCAGGGGGTTGCTCTGCTGTCGGTGGCTGCGATTGCGATGACGTCTGAGATGCCGGGGCCGCGGAAGAGTCAGCCACCGGCGTGGGGACGCTCGTGGGCTGCGGCGTGGGGACTTGCGCTGCGGGTACCGCCGCAGCCGGCGTCGGCTGAGGTGGTCTCGCCTCGGCCGCGGCGGGCTGCGTGGCACGCTCCGCCGGTACCGGCTGAACGACCACCGTCGTTTGCGGCGCCGGCCTCAGCACATCCTTCAGCCCGCTTCTTCGCTCTTCCATCTTGGGGCGCGCACCCTCGGCCCCCGCCGGGATCTCGTCGACCAGCCACGTTAGACACCAACGGCATCGGATCGCGGCGTCCTTGATCTCCTCCGCGCAGTACGGGCACGTTTTCATGGAACGCTCCTTCGGCAGGGACGGGAGGCAAGCCTACCGAGACGGCCGGGCGAACGCGTCAGGCGCCTTTGACGATCTCGCCGCCCTTCATGACGAACCGGACGTCGGTCAACACGTCCACGTCCTCGAGTGGGTCGCCCGCCACCGCCATCACGTCAGCGAACAGCCCCGGCTCGATCGATCCGACGCGATCGCGCCATCCCATCAGGTCCGCGGCAACAACGGTTGCGCTCTGCACGGCCTGCATCGGCGTCATGCCGAACTTCACCATGTAGGCGAACTGCTTCGCGGCCATCGCGTGTGGGTACACACCGCTGTCCGTCCCGAACGCGATCTTGACGCCGGCGTCGACACACTTCGCGAACCCCTGCCGCTGCGCCTCGGTCGTCTCGTCGTTCTTGCGCAGCACTTCGGAGGACCACCCGTTCGCGTGACCCTGTTGTGCGATCCAGTCACCGTTCCACACGTCGGCGACGAGATATGCGCCGGCGCCCTCCATCAACGAGATCGCTTCGTCGTCCATCAGGGAGCCGTGTTCGATCGACCGCGCACCGGCGCGAACGGCACGCTTGATCCCCTCCGCGCCGTGGGCGTGAGCCGCGACGTGTGTGTCGTACAGCGCCGCCTCCTCGACCGCCGCACGGAGCTCTTCTTCGCTGAACTCCGGCGCACCGGGAACCGTCCCTTCCGTCAGCACCGCGCCGGTCGCGATGACCTTGATGAAGTCGGCGCTGCCGTGGAGGATCCGCCGCACCGCGCTTCGAACTTCATCCGCCGAGTTCGCCACGCCGAACCGCAGATCGCGCGGGACGATCGCGTCTACGTCGGGTGGCAGCCCCGTCAGGTCGCCGCCGCCGCCCGAGCAGGTCACGTACGCACCTGCGCACATCATTCGCGGCCCGAGCACGTCGCCCCGATCGATCGCGTCGCGCAACGCCACGTCGACGAACGCCCGGAACGTGCCGATGTCGCGAACACTGGTAAAGCCGGCCATGAGCGTGTCGCGCGCGTTGCGAACCCCGGAGAGGGCCTCCTGCGCTCCGCTGCGCTGCAACAGCGCGGCGTACCCGTGGCCGGTCTCGAGCTCACCGATCAGGTGCGCGTGACAATCGATGAGTCCGGGCAGGACCGTGAACTGCGACAGATCGACGACACGTGTTCCTTGCATCCCGCCGTCCGGTTCGATCGACTCGATACGCTGATCGCGAACCGAGATCACCTGCGCCCGCTTCACGTTTCCTTCGAGAACGTCGACGAGTCGTCCCGCGCGGATGAGCGTCGTATCCGGCATCTACGGCTCGCCGAGCCGGAACGTGAGATCCGCCGAGAGCTCCGGCACGTCCATCTGGGCCTTCTGCAGTCGTCCGCTGTAATCCCAGTTCATCGCTTGCCACCGCGTGAACTGGTCGAGCACCCACACGCCCGACTGGCGCGAACCGTTCCCGCTCCTCCCGTTGCCGCCGAACGGCAGGTGCGCTTCGGCGCCGGTTGTCGAGTTGTTCACGCTCACCATGCCGGCCGAGATCCGCTCGCGGAACCGGAACACGTTCTTCGGGTCGTTCGTGTAGATCGATGCCGACAGCCCGTAGCCGTGCCCGTTCGCGAGCGCCAGCGCCTGGTCGAAGCCGTCGAACGACGCCACGCCGACGATCGGGCCGAACGTCTCCTGTTTGTACAGGTCGTCCTCCATCGTCACGCCATCGACGATCGTGGGATGAACGAAGAGGCCGGCGTCGGGGTCGCCGACGAACGCGTCGCGAGGGCTCTCACCCGAGATCCGGCCCGTCCCGCTCGAGCCGTACAGGTCGTGGTGCGGCTGCACCCAGTCGAGCCACCCGAGGAATCGGTCGCAGAAGCGCGAGCTCATCATCGGTCCGTACAGCACGTCTTCGAACGGGTCGCCGATCGCCGCCGTCTCGACCGCGCGAGCGAACCGCGACAGGAACTCGTCGTGCACCGAGCGATCAACGATGACGGTGCCGAGCGATGTGCACCGCTGTCCCGCCGTGCCGAACCCGCTGAACAGCGCGCCCTCGACGGCGAGGTCGAGGTCTGCGTCATGCATCACGAGGAGGGGGTTCTTCCCGCCCAGCTCCAGGGTCGGCGACTGAAGGTGCCGACCACACAGCTCTCCGAGCCGCCCTCCCACTTCCGTCGAGCCGGTGAACCCGACCTTGTCGACGAGCCCCTCGCCGAGGGCACGCTCGAGTCCTTCGAACGTCGTGGCGCCGTCCGCGAGCACCATGTTGAACACGCCCGCCGGGAAGCCGGCGTGTGCGAATAGCTCCGCGAGCGCCTGCGACGTGGCCGGCGCATATTCGGCCGGCTTCCACACCACGGCGTTCCCGCACAGCAGCGCCGGCACGAGATACCAGGAGGGAACGGCGACCGGGAAGTTCCCCGCGGTGACGATCGCCGCCACGCCGACTGGGTTCCGGAACGTGAACAGCTGTTTGTCCGGCAGCTCACTCGGCACCGTCATCCCGTAGAGGCGGCGCCCTTCCGAGACGAAGAAGTTGCACGTGTCGATGACTTCCTGAACCGAGCCGCGCGACTCCTTGATCGGCTTTCCGATCTCGCGCGTCATGATCCGCGCCAACGCCTCTGCGTTCTCCTCGACGAGCCGGCCGAGCTGTTGGATGGCGCGCCCGCGAACGGGCGCCGGCACGCGCGCCCACGCCATCTGCGCCTCTCGAGCGGCACGGCATGCCTGGACGAACGACGTCGCGTCACTGAAACGTGCTTCGGCGACCCTCTCGTCGAGCCGCGCGGGGTTACGGATGTCGAGGGTTCCACCCGGCGCATCTTGGACCCATCTGCCGTCGACGAAGGAGCCGACCGAATGCGTCATTGGCCTCATCCTACGAGGCGTCGCGTCGATGCTTCTCGTACCTGAGAAACATCAGGGAGTGCGCGACGACGTTGACGTTGACCCGCTTCCCCCGCTCGAGAGGTCGGCCCGGTTGCGCCGTGTTGATCAGAACGCGCCATTCACCTTGTTCGTCCTCGATCCGTGGCATGGCGAACGCGCGTGACCTCGTCCCCGCGTTCAGCAGCATGAGGATGGTGTTCCCGAAGATGGGGCGTCCGCGTTCGTCCACCTCGTCGGTCGCTCTGCCGTGCAGCAGCATCCCGAGCACCTGGTTCGAGTGGTCATCCCAATCGCCCTGGGTCATCTCGGTGCCGTCGGGACGGAGCCACGACAGGTCCTTCGCCTCACCGCCGGGAAGCGGCCGTCCGGTGAGGAACGTTCGCCGACGAAGCACCGCGTTCGACCGGAAGATCCCCAGGAGCTCGCGGGTGAAGGCGAGGAGCGCTCTGTCCTCGGAAGACAGATCCCACGCCACCCATGAGATCTCGTTGTCGAGGGCATACGCGTTGTTGTTTCCCTGTTGCGTGCGGCCCATCTCGTCGCCGGCGAGGAGCATCGTCACGCCCTGCGACAGGATCAGCGTGCTGAGGAAGTTCCGCTTCATGCGTTCGCGCGTGGCGTTGATCCGCGCCGATTCTGTCTCGCCTTCCGCGCCCCAGTTCCGGCTGTAATTGGCGTCGGTGCCGTCGCGGTTCGCTTCGCCGTTCATCTCGTTGTGCTTGCGCTCGTACGTCACCAGGTCGTGGAGCGTGAACCCGTCGTGCGCGGTGACGAAGTTCACGCTCGCGTAGGTGCGACGACCACTCGCGGCGTACAGATCGCTGGAGCCGGACAATCGAGAGGCGAGCTCGGGCACCTGCCCCTGGTCACCGCGCCAGAACCTGCGAACGCAGTCACGGTACCTCCCGTTCCACTCCGCCCAGCCCGTCGGGAAGTTGCCGACCTGATACCCGCCCTCCCCGAGGTCCCACGGCTCCGCGATGAGCTTCACCTGGCCGATCACCGGGTCCTGCTGGATGATGTCGAAGAACGTCCCCAGCCGGTTCACCTCGTAGAGCTCCCGCGCGAGCACCGGTGCCAGGTCGAACCGGAACCCGTCGACGTGCATGTCGCCGATCCAGTAGCGGAGGCTGTCCATGATCATCTGCATCGTTCGCGGGTGGATCATGTTCAAGCTGTTGCCGGTGCCGGTGAAGTCCATGTAGCGGCGGCGGTCGTTCGGCTCCAGCCGGTAGTACGCGTCGTTGTCGATCCCGCGCAGCGATAGCGTCGGTCCGAGATGGTTCCCCTCGCCGGTGTGGTTGTAGACCACGTCGAGGATGACCTCGATGCCCACCTTGTGGAGCGCTTTCACCATCGACTTGAACTCGTCGACCTGCTGTCCCCCGCCGCCGGTCGCGTACGCGACATGCGGTGAGAAGAAGCCGATCGAGTTGTACCCCCAGTAGTTCGCCAGGCCCCGATGGATGAGCGCCCGCTCGCTGACGAACTGATGGACCGGGAGGACCTCGACAGCGGTGACGCCGAGCGAGAGCAGATGGTCGAGGATCGGATCGGACGCCATACCCAGGAACGTCCCACGCAGCTCGGGGGGCACGTCGGGGTGGCGCATCGTCATGCCGCGGACGTGACACTCGTAGATCACGGTTCGATTCCACGGTGTGTCCGGCGCCCGGTCGTCGCCCCACGTGAACGCCGTGTCCACGACGACGCCCTTCGGCATGTGGCCGGCGCTATTGCGGTCGTCGAAGGCGAGGTCCTCTTCGGGATCGCCGATCCGGTAGCCGTAGAGCGAGTCGTCCCAGTCGATCGTGCCGGTGATCGCCTTCGCGTACGGGCAGATCAGCAGCTTGTTCGGGTTGAAGCGGTGCCCCTCCTGCGGCGCGTACGCCCCGTGAACGCGGAACCCGTACAGGGTCCCCGGACGCGCGTCGGGCAGATACGCGTGCCATACGAGATCCGTGCGTTCGCGCAGCTGGATGCGCTGGGACTCGGCGGCATCGTCCGGTCGCTCGAACAGGCAGAGCTCGACCGCCGTCGCGTGCTCTGAAAAGAGTGCGAAGTTCACTCCCTCGCCGTCCCACGTCGCGCCGAGCGGCGAAGGCGAACCGGGCCAGACGCGCGAGGTCAGGACCCTTCCTCCGGGGGGCCAACGCTCGCGCCTTCGCGCTCGCTTCTTGGGCCCCCCGACCCCCCGTCCGGCGTGAGGAAGACCGCACCGAGGGGCGGCAGGACGAGGGCCAGCGACTGCGGCCGCCCGTGCATCTCGACATCGTCTGCTTCCAAGCCGCCGTAGTTCCCCTGCCCGCTCCCGCCGTAGGTCTCGGCGTCGGTGTTCAGCACCTCTCGCCACCGGCCACCCACCGGAACGCCGACCCGGTAGCGGTGCCGCGGTACCGGCGTGAAGTTCGCAACGAACAGGACCGGCCGTCCCCTCCGAGGCTTGCGAAGGAAGGAGATGACGCTCGCGGCGCGATCCGACGCGTCCACCCACTCGAACCCGTCAGGGCTCGCGTCGAGTTCGTGCATCGCCGCCTCGTCGCGATACAGCGCGGCGACGTCTGCAACCATGCGCCGCACGCCCTCGTGCGGCGCACGCTGCAGGAGGCTCCAGTCCAGGCCGGACTCGTGGTTCCACTCGGTGGTCTGCGCGATCTCGCCGCCCATGAACAGGAGCTTCTTCCCTGGCTGGGCGAACTGATACGCGTAAAGCAGGCGGAGATTCGCGAACCGCTGCCAGTCGTCGCCCGGCATCTTCGCCAGCAGCGAGCCCTTGCCGTAGACGACCTCGTCGTGGGAGAGCGGCAGGACGAAGTTCTCGTCGAACGCGTACAGCATCCGGAACGTGATCGTGTCGTGCTGATGCGTGCGGTAGACGGGATCCTTCGACAAGTACAGCAGCGTGTCGTGCATCCACCCCATGTCCCACTTGTATCCGAACCCCAGGCCGCCGGCGTCGACAGGCGTCGAGACGCCCGGCCACGCGGTGGACTCCTCCGCGATGGTCTGGATGTCGGGGTGTGCTCCGTAGAGCGTCGTGTTCATCGAGCGCAGGAACTCGACCGCCCGGAGGTTCTCGCGCCCACCGCGCTCGTTCGGTATCCACTCTCCCTCGCGCCGCGAGTAATCGAGGTAGAGCATCGACGCAACGGCGTCCACGCGGAGACCGTCCGCGTGGTACCGCTCGAGCCAGTGCATCGCGCTCGAAAGCAGGAAGGAGCGCACCTCGTTCCGGCCGTAGTTGAAGATGTAGCTCCCCCAGTCCGGATGGAACCCCTGACGAGGGTCGGCGTGCTCGTACAGGTGCGTTCCGTCGAAGTACGCCAGCCCGTGCTCGTCCGAGGCGAAATGCGACGGCACCCAGTCCAGGATCACGCCGATGCCCTCGCGATGCAGCAGGTCGATCATCGCCATCAGGTCCTGCGGCGCGCCATACCGGCTCGTGGGCGCGAAGTACCCCGTCGTCTGGTAGCCCCACGACCCGTAGAACGGATGCTCCATCACGGGGAGCAACTCGACATGCGTGAAGTTCAGCGACTTGACGTGGTCGGCGAGGCGACGTCCGGTGTCGCGATAGCCGAGCATCTGGCCGGTTTCGTCCCGCATCCATGACCCGAGGTGGACCTCGTACACGGCGGCCGGCGCGTCGATGGCCTGGACAACGCGGCGACCCCGCATCCAGTCGTCGTCGTGCCACTCGTACGACGTGTCCCACACCACGCTTCCCGTCCGCGGCGGTACCTCCCAGAACGCCGCAAGCGGATCGCCCTTGTCGACTCGGTAGCGGCCGTCGCTCGAGGCGACGTGGAACTTGTAGATCGTGCCGTGCGTCGCCCCCGGGACGACCCCCTCCCAGATACCGCTCGAACCGCGAGGGCGAAGCGGGTCGGCGGTGCGGTTCCACCCGTTGTGGTCACCGATCACCGATACCGATCCCGCTCCCGGCGCCCACACCGCGAAGTACGTCGCCGGCTCGCCGTCGATTGGCGTCGGATGCGCTCCCAGCCGCTCGAACAGACGCGCGTGCGTTCCCTCGTTGAACAGGTACAGGTCCTGGTCGGTCAGGAGCGACATGTCGTGCCGAACTCGGCTCGGGCTCACTGAGGTTCCTTCAACAGTTCGACGACGCCGGTGACGGGGATGGGGAGCCACTCGGGTCGGTTGTTCGCCTCGTACGACACCTCGTACAGCGCCTTGCCGAGCATGTAGCCGTCGAGGAGGACGCGAAACTCCTCGCGTGTGCGCGCGTGGAACGAGGTGCTCTCGACGATGTCGAGGTACTCGCGCAGGAACGTGCCGGCCACCGAGACGTACCACAGGCGCACCCACGGGGCGACCCGAACCGCCTGTTCGGGCTCGACCAGGTCGCCGGCGCGCGCCGCAACGTGGGCGGCGTAGTGGAACGAACGGACCATGCCGGCGACGTCGACGAGCGGGAGACGTTTGATTCGGCGTTCGCCGATCGAGCGAGCCGGCTCCCCCTCGAAGTCGATGATCACGAAATCGCGCCCCGTGTACAGAACCTGTCCGAGGTGGAAGTCGCCGTGGATCCGGATCCTCGAACCGGTGATGCGGATATCGAGGACCGAGCGCAGTCGTTCGAAGATGGGCCGTTCGAGGGCCAGGAGCTGATCGGCGCCTACGAGATCGGGGTGCGAACGAAGGACCAGCATCGTGCGGTTCGCGACGCCTCGGAGCGACTGGTACAGCGACCGCTGCTCGAAGGGCGTCACCGGCTCCGGCGCGAACGCCGGATCCTCCTGCTCGCCCGCCAGGGCGAGGTGCATCTCGGCGGTTCGACGTCCGAGGAGTCGAGCGGACTCCAGGTACGACTCGATCGTCTCGACCGCGATGTCGGGAACGCCGGAACTCACGACGTCGTGAAGCGTCGGTTCTGGCGGGTTGAGGTCGGGGTGCGCGGCCGCACGGGCGAGCACGCCCTCGAGGTATCCCCGAACCCGGTCGAGCGTGAACGACCACGCGTCGCCCTCGTTCGGCACGTATCCATGGAGGATCCCGAGGGTCAGCGGCTGACCCGGTCCCCTTCGGAGCTCGAGCCCACCGGCGACCGGGGCGATGTGCTCGAAGTTCGCGCGGTCGGTCAGGAACCGTCCGATCTCGAGGTCCGGGTTCACTCCCTGCTCGAGCCGGCGGTACAGCTTCAGGACGAGTCTGTCGCCGAAGAGCACCGACGAGTTGCTCTGTTCCGCCTGCAATGGCCGGGGGTCGACCGAGTCGTCGGGTGGTCCGGCCAGCCGGCGGAACGCCTTCGTGGGAACCGCGTCGATGCGAGCGCCGTCGGCCCCGAGCCGCCGCCGGCGCCGGATCGCCTCCAGCAACGCCCGCGCCACCTTCGGGTCGCCGACCCCATCGAACAACGCGCGCTCGCCCTCGCGCGTCCGAAGACGGGCGAGGACCGACCGCGCCTGGTACTCGAGGAGATCCGGCGTTCGTTCGACCGACGCGCACGCGAGCGGCAGAACGTATGTCTCGGGGTCGCCCTCCGCGTACTCCACCGACACGAGCCCGATCACGCCGACGATCTGCGAGTCGTCCCCGACCGGGATCGTTTCGACGATCTCGGCCGACCGGATCCTCCGCGCCTTGCCGCCGAACCAACGGGAGCCAAGCAGGAACGCCGGCAGAGCCTCCTCGAGTGCAGGACGATTCGCCTTGGCGAACACGTTCCGCCACGACCCAGCGACCTCGAGCTCGGGAGGACGACGCGCCGCGCCGAGATCGACGTCGATCGTCTGGGGCTGCAGCCTGAACCAGTAGAAGGAGTGCGGTCCGAGCGTGAGGAAGTACGGGAGCTCCCCGATCGAGGGGAATTCCGTCGCCCCGAACAGCTCGTGCGGCACCAGGCCTCGGTACGCGGACAGGTCGAGCTCGACGTACTGGACCGAGCGCGCGAGGTTCACCACGACCAGGATCCGTTCGTCCTCGTGCTGACGGATGAAGACGAGGATCCGGCGGTTCTCCGGGTACAGGAACTCGAGCGTCCCCCGAGACAGCGCGGCCGAACGCTTCCGCAGCGCGATCAGTCGCTTCATCCACCACAGCAGCGACCGCGGGTTGTCCTGCTGGGCCTCGACGTTCAGCGACTCGTAGTGGTACTCCGGTCCCACGACGACGGGTAGGTACAGCTGCTGAGGGTTCACTCGGCTGAATCCCGCGTTCCGGTCCGCGCTCCACTGCATCGGCGTCCGCACGCCGTTGCGGTCGCCGAGGTAGATGTTGTCGCCCATCCCGATCTCGTCGCCGTAGTAGATGACCGGTGTCCCCGGCAGCGAGAACAGGAGCCCGTTGATCACCTCGATCAAGCGACGATCGTTTCGGAGCAGCGGCGCCAGTCGCCGCCGGATCCCCAAGTTGATCCGCGCCTGCGGATCCTGCGCGTACACCCGGTACATGTAGTCGCGCTCCTCGTCGGTGACCATCTCCAGGGTCAGCTCGTCATGGTTGCGAAGGAACAGCGCCCATCTCGCGTTGTCGGGGATGGGAGGCGTCTGCTCGAGGATGTCGATCACCGGAAAGCGGTCCTCCATCCGAAGGGCCATGAACATCCGCGGCATGAGCGGGAAATGGAACGCCATGTTGCACTCGTCGCCGTCGCCGAAGTACGAGACGGCGTCCTCGGGCCACTGGTTGGCCTCGGCGAGCAGCATCCGGTCCTGATACCGGCTGTCGATGTGCGCACGGAGAGACTTCAGGAACTCGTGCGTCTCGGGCAGGTTCTCGCCGTTGGTCCCCCGCCGTTCGAACAGGTACGGGACCGCGTCCAGGCGGAGCCCGTCCACGCCGATGTCGAGCCAGAACTCGACGACGTCGAACATCGCGCGACGCACGTGCGGGTTGTCGAAGTTCAGGTCCGGTTGGTGCGAGTAGAACCGGTGCCAGTAGTACTGCCCGGTCGTCTGGTCGTACGCCCAGTTCGACGACTCGAAGTCCTTGAAGATCACTCGCGCCTCGCGGTAGCGCTCACTCGTGTCGCTCCACACGTAGAAGTCGCGCTCGACGGTGCCGGCAGCGGCTTTGCGCGAACGCACGAACCACGGGTGCTGATCGGACGTGTGGTTCATGACCACCTCGGTGATCACCCGCAGGCCGCGCTCGTGCGCAGCCCGGAGGAACGCTCGGAAGTCGCGAACCGTCCCGTACGCCGGATGCACGGACGTGTAGTCGGCGATGTCGTAGCCGTCGTCCCGGAGGGGCGACGGGTAGAACGGCAACAACCACAGCGCCGTCACGCCGAGGTCGGCGAGGTAGTTGAGCCTTCGGGTGAGACCGCGGAAGTCCCCGATGCCATCGGCGCCCGAGTCCTGGAACGCGCGCACGTGCAACTCGTAGATGATCGCGTCGCGGTACCAGAGCGGGTCGCGCATCAACGTGCCGTCTCCTTGGAGGTACGCCGCGGTTGAACCCGAAACACGTGCGCCGGCTCGCCCCCAGCGTCGAGCCGCACGAAGTTCGATGAGCCCTGCCAGGTGTGGCTCGCGCCGGTGAGCAGATCCTCGACTTCGAACGAGTCCATCGGACCGACGCCGAGCTCACCGAGGTCGAGGCTCGTCCATCCCGACTGTGGATTCCGTGGGTCGAGGTTCACGACGACGAGGATCACGTTGGAATAGTCCTCGGTCGTTTTGCTGTACGCGATGAGCTGCTGGTTGTCGATTCCATGGAACCGCAACCGCCGGATGTCGTGCAGCGCCGGGTTCTCGCGGCGGATCTCGTTGATCCTCGTGACCAGGGGGGCAAGGCTGTCCTTCCTGTCGAGGTCCCACGTCCGGATCTCGTACTTCTCCGAGTTGAGGTACTCCTCGGAGCCCGGCTCGGGAGGCGTGTGCTCCATCAGCTCGAATGCCGGACCGTAGATCCCGTACGACGAAGCGAGCGTCGCCGCGAGTACCAGCCGCGACGCGAACGCAGAACGCCTGCCTGTCTGCAGGTACGCGTGAAGGATGTCAGGGGTGTTCGGCCAGAAGTTGGGACGGAAGAACTCGACCGCACCGGTTCTCGTGAGCTCGATCAGGTAGTCGGTCAGATCTTGCTTCTCGGTCTTCCACGCGAAGTACGTGTACGACTGGGTGAACCCGAGCTTCGACAGCCGGTACATCACCTTCGGGCGCGTGAACGCCTCGGACAGGAAGATCGCGTCGGGGTGCGCCGCCTTCACCTCGGCGAGCGCCCACTCCCAGAACGCGAACGGCTTCGTGTGCGGGTTGTCGACCCGGAACGTCCGGACGCCGTGCTCACACCAGAACAGAAACACGTCGCGAAGCGCCTCCCACAGCGCGGCACGGTCGTTCGTCTCGAAGTCGATCGGATAGATGTCCTCGTAGACCTTCGGCGGGTTCTCGGCGTGCTGGATCGTGCCGTCGGGGCGGTGGCGGAACCACTCGGGATGCTCGCGTACCCACGGGTGCTCCGGCGTGACCTGGAACGCGATGTCGAGGGCGACCTCGATGCCGCGCTCGCGCGCCGCGACGACGAGCCGTTGCAGATCGTCGAGCGTTCCGAGGTCGGGATGGACCGCCGTGTGTCCGCCCTCTGCAGCGCCGATCGCCCACGGGCTACCGGGGTCATCGGGCTTGGAGATCGCCGCGTTGTTCTTGCCCTTGCGACGCTCGTGCGCGATCGGATGGATCGGTGGCAGGTAGAGCACGTCGAACCCGAGCTTCTCGATATACGGGAGGCGGGCGATCACGTCGTCGAAGGTTCCGTGGTTGCCGGGAACGGACGCGGTCGAACGGGGGAACAGCTCGTACCATGCCCCGAACCGGGCAAGCGGAGGATCGCCGATCACGCGGAGCTCACGCGGGAACGAGCCCTCGTGCCGCCGGTCGGGGTACCGGCTCATGAGGTCGCGGAGGACCTCGTCGAATGCAGCGTCGCGCGCAGCCGCCGGTTCGCCCTTCAGCTCTTTGACGGCCGCCTTGAGCGCGTCGCGGTCGGAGCCCTCGGCGCGGCGAGAGGCCGCCGCGATCAGTTCGGCGCCGACGAGAAGGTCGACTGCCACGTCTCTGCCTGCGTCCACCTTCTTTCGAAGGTCGCGCCTCCACGACGCGAACAGGTCGATCCATCCGACGACGGTGTAGAGGAACTCGCCGAGCTCGTCGACGGTGAAGCAGCCTCGGAACCGGTCGTTGCCGATGTCTTGCATGCGGACCTCGCGCCAATTCGTCTCGACTGACGACCGATGGCGCAGCACCGCGGCGACAAGGTCATGGCCGTCGGCGAACACATCCGCCTCGACCCAGACGTCCTCACCGACGACGCGCTTGACGGGGAACCGTCCGGCGTCGATCTCGGGCCACAGGCCCTCCACGACCACACGGACGGCATCGGCGTCGCCGCCCGGCTTGGCGGCGCGTCGGCCCTCGGCGCGCGCGGTGGCTATGGACTCACCCCCGGGGAAGACGGCGGTGCAACGGTCAACACGGGCGGCTCGACCCTACCGCGGAGCGTGGCCGAGCAGCACGAGGTCGTCAGACACCCGTCGTCCACACCACCGTGGCGCGGGACGAAGAGTGCCAGTGCAGGGTCGCCCGCCTGGAGTCAGAATCCAGCGTGGAGGGGCCCGTGACGGCACGCAGTGCACGCACCGTTGCCTGGTCGGTCGGCCTGGCGTCGATCGCGTTCATGATCGGCGGGCTCGCCTTCCGGTTCGTCGACCGGTCGACGACGCTTCCACGCGTGTCGGACGCCTGGAGCGTCGGGGGTGTGTTCGACGTCGCGGCGAACGTCTGCGTTCCAATCTTCGGCATCGTCATTGCGTCGCGTCGACGCGACAACCCGATTGGTTGGCTGCTGCTCATCGCAGGTGCCGCCCTCTCGATCTCGAGCTTCGCGCGCTCGTATGCGCTCCACGCTCTGGTGGCCGACCCGAACTCGCTCCCGGCGGGGCGTGCGGTCGCGTGGCTTGGGACGTGGATCGAGCCGATCGCCATCTGTCTGTTGCCGTGGCTCTTCCTGTTGTTCCCGACCGGTCGTCTGCCTTCCGCACGCTGGCGACCGCTCGCGTGGGTATGCGCTGCGATCTTGGTCCTGGCGCCGGCGAGCATGCTGGTGTTCGCCACAGCGATCTGGGAGCGTCCGTTCATCGACTTCGAGGACGCCGTCTCGAAGGGAGGCGTCGCCACAATTGCGGTGGTCCTCGTCACCGTATCGGTCGTGGCGCTCGTCCTCGCCGTCTTCGCATCCGCCGTATCGCTCATCGCGCGGTTCCGCAGTTCGGTCGGCGAGGAACGACTCCAGCTGAAGTGGTTCGTGAGCGCGGCCGCCGTCGTCGCCGTGTCGTTCTGCGTCGCGATCTTCGCGGACACAGCCAGTACCGGTCTGGTCTTCAACGCCTCGCTGGTCGTGCTCGACGGCTCGATCGCCGTCGCCATGCTCAGATACCACCTGTACGACATCGACGTCCTGATCGGGAAGGCGATCGTGTACGGCCTGCTCGGCGCGTTCATCACGGTCGTCTACGTCGTGGTTGTCGTCGTGATCGGCGCGATATTCGGTCCCACCGAGGGTCTCGCGCTGATCGCCACCGCGATCGTCGCCGTCGCCGCGCACCCGGTGCGAGAGCGAGCGCGACACGCGGCGAATCGGCTCGTATACGGCAAGCGGGCGACGCCGTACGAGGTGCTGTCCGGATTCTCCGAAAGCGTCGCGGCGGCTTACGCGGGCGAGGACATCCTGCCTCGCATGGCGAGATTGTTGGCCGAGGGAACCGGCGCGACACAAGCCACCGTGTGGCTCCGCGTGCGGTCGGCGCTGCGGCCCGACGCGACGTGGCCGACCGAAGGCGATCCGGGTCCTTCGAGACCGCTCGTGAACGGCGAGCTGCCTTCGTTTCCCGGCGCGGCCGCTGCCGTCCCCGTGCGGCACGGCGACGAGCTGCTCGGTGCGCTCACCGTGTCGAAGCCGCCGCGGGACCCGATCCGACCGGCGGAGGAGAAGTTGATCGAGGAGCTGAGCGTGCAAGCGGGGCTCGTGCTCAACGACTTCCGCTTGATCGAGGACCTCCGTTCGTCGCGGCAGCGTCTTGTAGCCGCACAAGACGAAGAACGCCGCCGTCTGGAACGGAATCTGCACGACGGTGCACAGCAGCAACTGGTGGCGCTGGCAGTCAAGGTTCGCCTCGCAGAGAACCTCATCGGGAAAGACGAGGAGCAACGCCGGGCACTTCAGGCGATCGAGCACGACGCGCAGGAGGCCTTGGACAGCCTTCGGGACCTTGCACGGGGGATCTATCCGCCGCTGCTCGCCGACCGTGGACTCCAGCCGGCCCTCGAAGCGCAGGCGCGGCGGACGCCAGTGCCTGTCGCGTTCGAGTTCGACGGGGTCGAGCGGTATCCGCCCGATATCGAGGCTGCGATCTACTTCTTCGTGCTCGAGGCGCTCCAGAACGTAGCGAAGTACGCGGAGGCGTCGAGCGTGACGATCCAACTGCGCGAGTGGGAAGGCGACATCGACGTGTCCGTAATCGACGACGGCAAAGGCTTCGACCCGGAGGCGACCCCGCTCGGAATGGGGCTGCAGAACATGAGCGATCGCCTTGCCGCACTCGGCGGACGCCTGGAGATCAAGTCGGTTCCGGGCCGCGGCACGAACGTCTTTGGTCGGGTCCCAATCCCTGCAGCATAAGGACAGTCGGTCGCGGTCTCCGCGCGGAGCGTCAGGCCGAGAGCAACTATCATGGCGGCAGCTCAGTGAGCGTGCGTGGAGCGCCTTTGCGCACGTACATGAGCGCCGGTAGCTCAGTGGACAGAGCGGCTGCCTTCTAAGCAGCGGGTCGGAGGTTCGAGTCCTCCCCGGCGCGCTTTCGCAGCTCAGGAGTCATATTCGACTCGCCGGCTCTCGGCCGTAAGGGCGGGGGCATTTGTAGAGCCCCCGCCCTCTCCGAGTCCCGCTAAAGGGTGCCTAGGCTACGCGTTCTGCGTGATCGTGATGTCCTGCGGTCCGGCCCGGAAATCGCACTCGAACGTTCCGCCGTTGACGTCGATTGCCTGAATGACACCCACGTTCACGACGACGCCGCATACGTTCGCGGCGATGTTCGCCGCCACCGCGACGTTGACGTCTTCGAGGATCGTCACGTCTCCGATCGCGATATTCACGAGCCCGTCTTGAACCTGTGCTTGCGCGGGAGCGCCACCACCCAGGACGAGCAAGACACTCGCCGCGACCGTACCCGTGATGCGCTTGAGTGTGCTCACCATCCGCCTCCTCCGAGGTTCTCATCCCAATTTCCCGGAGGGGCGCCCCTACGTCAGACGACGTAGGTTCCCCCGCCTCGTGCTCGCAAACGGGTGCAGCGCGCTGTGCGAACGGTTACGTCGCGTGTTGCGTCGCATGTAAGGAGCCCAGCCCATCGTTAGCGCCACGGCGCTTCTCGGCGCGCTATCGATTTGCCCATGCCATGACCTCTCGTCGATCCCACACTCGACCTCGAACCTCTTCGGCCACCGGAGCGGGGAAGCCGTCCTCGCTAGCAAGCTGGTGAGCGCGTCGCTTGCTCACGCCGAGGAGCTTGGCGATCTCGACGAGGCGGACGGTCTCGGAGCAAAACCCTCGACGTGCGTTATTTGGGAGGCAGATAGATGTGTTCGAGAGGGAACGGACCCGCAATCCTGTTGTAGTCCCGATCGCACGAGAGGAGCGGGAAGCGACAGGCGCGCTGCGACGAGTCAACTGCGTTCAAAGGCAACGTGCACAGACGCCCCTCGAACGTCGTGACGACCTAGTCCGGTTGGGGCGACAGATGCTGATGCACCACCAGCCACCTGCCGTCGGGCTCCTTGGCGAACACGATGGTCTCTCGTTCGTGAGCCGTCTCCTCGCCTTGGTTGGTTCGCTGGCGCATTTGGATCGAATGCACCAGGACGGCTACGTCGCCGAGCATGTGGAGCTTCATGACGCTGGTCTCAACCGACAGAACGTCCGAGCCGTCCTGCTGCCCCGCTGCCCATCGCTCCCACGCGGACCTGTACTCGTTCAACGTGCCGAACCACTGCGCGCCGTCCAAGACCGTCGCATTGGGGGCGAAGCACGCGAACTTGTCATCCCATCGGCCTTCGCGAAACGCGGACACGAGTCGCTCGTACGCCTCGAGGACCTGGCTCTCCATGGCTCTATCTCCTCCTTTCCAGTCGGACGACGCCTATCTGGCTTGCGAACGCTAGCCGGTGGTGGTTCCCTCACGGTTGCGTGACTCTGCGGTGGTGCGAGGGGCTGGTGCCTTCACGTTCGTCGGGACGCCGATGATGAGGTTGACGGCTGCGGCTACCGCGACGCCCAGCGCCGCACCACCGATCACGTCGAGGGGCAAGTGCGCGCCGACGTACACGCGGCCGAAGCTCACGATCACCGCGAGCGCGATCGAAAGCCGGCCCCACAGAGGCGGGAGGTATGCCGACGCGATCACCGCGAGCGCGGCGGATACCGCCGCGTGCCCCGACGGGAATCCGTGGCCGAATCGACCGACACCACGAAGCTCCAAGTCACCGACGAGCTCGGCGCCCGGACGGCCTCGGTCGACGACGAGCTTCACGGCCTTCGCCAGGTAGTAGATCCCCACGCCGACGACGAGCGAGACGATGGCGAAGCGCCACCGCTTCACCAGCAGGCCGAGGACGAACACGATGGGGATGGTGATGAACGTCCCGTACTGCATCAGCGGCCACACGATGGGATACAAGAAGTCGGGGAGCCCGTTCACCCATCGGAAGACCGTCTCCTCCCACGCCGGCACCTCGTCGCCCCTCGCCACGAGCATCGACAACGCCAGGACGACGACACTAACGGCGAAGAGCGCACCGTCGACACGCCAGCGCCGATACACGCACCGAACCCTATGCCTTGGCGGGCGTGGCATCATCGCGACGTGGGGACGGATCGCACACTCGCGCGGGAGATGCTCGAGGAGGCGCGCCGCGCCTTCGTCGAGAACGTCCACGGCGTCTCGCTGGACGAGGCCCTGTTCGCGGCGGGCGGGTACCGCTCGATCCTCGGTCTGACCAAGCACGTCGCCGCGTGGAGCGCCGTCTACCGCTCCTACGCGTTCGACTCCGAGCCGCGTCACTGGATGGAAACCGACTGGCCGCGTGATCGAAGAGACACGATCGAGCCCACCGAGGGCTACCTCGCCGAGGTCGTCGACTGGTTCGAGCGTTCGTACACGGCGTGGGTCGTCTCACTCGACGGGATCGACGACCTCGACGAACCGCGGCCAGTTCACTGGGGCGGCGCACTCCCCGTCTCACAGATCCTCGTGATCGTCGCCGGCCACTGGCACTACCACGCCGGCGAGATCAACGCGCTCCTGGCCGTCCGACGCGGTGAGGCATGGGAGTACGGCGAAGAGGTCGAAGAGAATCACATCTCGACCGCCGGCCACGGCATTCGGCCGGATTGGATGTCGGACGACGAGGCGGCGTCGTTCGAGCGCCTTCACGCGCCGAGTCGCGACGGGAGCGGCTGACGTACTACCGCCGCACGGGAACGGCGACCGACGACACGTTTGATCGCGCCCGTCGCTTCATCACCACGTCGTGCACCTCCGTGACGAGCCCCGCGACCGCGAGCGCGATCGTGGCGCCGAGCAGCGTTCCCGCCACCACGTCGCTGAGCCAGTGCGCGTTGAGGTACACGCGCGAAAGCGCCATAACGAACGCGAACACGACCGAATAGACCTCCCAGTGCCGGCGACGATGCCCGGGTGGGAGAAGGACAAGCACCAGCCCGATCGCGGTCGCTGCCGTTGCAACGGCGTGTCCCGAAGGGAACGAGAACCCCCTCGTCGCTACGAGCGAGCCCGGCGGTCGGGGGCGCTCGTACCACGCCTTGAACAGGTTGATCGCGACCTCGGATACGAACCAGATCAGCAGCCACGCGGCCAGCGCCCGCCATCGCCGCCGAGCTCCGAGCCACACCGCCACCGCGATCCTGAGCGGGATGAGCACCCAACCGCTCCCGAGCACATTCAGCACCCGCGCAAGCGCGGTCGCCACACCGAACCGGAGCTCGTTCGCGCGTCGATAGACCACGTCGTCCACCGTCTGCACGGACGTGAGCGTCGAGTCGAACGCCACCAACAGGAACACGACGACCGTGGCGACCAGCAGCCCGACGGCGTACGCGAGCGCGCGACGGTGATTCGTCAGCACAGAGCGTCGATCAACCGGGGCACGGGCTGGCGCCCGCACCGCAGAGCTCCAGGCCGACCTGTTCCCGCATCTCCTTCACGAGCGCGGCGCGGGGGCGGAAAGCGAGGGCCTCGTCCACGTCGAACGACAGCGTGGGCGATGCGTTGACGTTGAAGGCGAAACGATAGGTCACGCATCCACCATCGAACAGGTAGTACCGGTTGGCGACGAATCTCGGCGGCAGGCTGATGGGCTCCTCGAAACGGCGAGTGCCGGCCTCGTCGGCGCCTGGTGTGACCTCGACGGCGTTCGAGACGTCGCACTGTCTGCTCAGCCGCACCTCGAGCGCCTGGAGTCCCGCTCGGTCCGAGTCGAGCCAGAAGCGCACGGACCCGCTCCGGATCTCGGAGCCGCCGAAGATCCACCCGACCGGAAACTCGGCGATGCACGGGAGGAGCGTCGCCGTCGGCACCGCCTGCGCCACCAGGATCAGGCTCGCGTCGCCCGGTTCGCACGTGACCTGCTGGAGCTGGCGGGACTCGCAGCTCGCGAGCAGGACGAGACAGACGCCGAGCACGACGGCGGGTCTCGTGAACCTCACGAGAACACGTTCCAGTTGCTGATCACGAGCAGAAGCGCGAACAGGGACACCGCAACCACCCACGCCGTCATGCCGACGCGGCGGAGGCTCCACCGCTGGATCCTGATCGGCTCGCGCTCGGGCGCCAGCGCGCGGAACTCCGCGAGGAGGTCCCGGTCGTCGCGCTTCATCTCCGTCCGCAGCTGTGTCGGACTGGCCACGCCGCGCGTAGCCGCGAACGCCTCGGCGATCTCGTCTTCGGTGAAGTAGTCGAGCGCGGCTTCGTAGACGCTCTTGGCGTCGGACCGGAGTGCGAGGACGAGCATCATGTTCGCCAGGTCGACGGCCTGTCGCCACGGCGAAGGCCGAACCTGTACGAAGAACACGTCGATCAGCAAGACCTCGCCGTCTCGAACCATAAGGTTGGCCGGCTTGATGTCGCGATGCGCGAGACCCGCGTCCCACATGTTCCGGATCAGCCGGAGGCCGCCGTCGATCACGCGCTCGTCGACCTCGGCCTCCCCGATCTCGACGGCTCCCTTGAAGAACTCGGTGACGATCATGTACTCGCGCTCCGGAGTGATCTCCACGATGCCGTACGGCTTGGCGGTGGGAAGGCCCGAGTCCTGGAGCAGTCGCAACGTGTAGTCCTCGTACTCGACGAAGCGGCGGACGTTCTGGAACGGTGTCTCATCTTCCAGCGCGCCATACAGGATCGTTCGTCCGAGCTTGTACCAGCGGTCCGCGCGGACGTGGTTCTTCGCGTAGAGCTTCGCGAACAGGTACTGCTCGGGTTCGGACTCGGTGGCCGCGACGCGGAGACGGAGCGGCGTCGATCCCCCGGAGCCTTCGAGGCCGACGGGCTTGATGTCGAGCACGGTCAGACCGACCTGTTCGCGAACCGCCTTCACGATCGCTTCTCCGCGACGACCACCAACGTCCAGGTGCGCCGACTTGCCACGGCGGTATGCGACCGGGAACGCCTCGTTCGGCGCGAACCAGCGAAACGCCACGAGCACGACGGCAACCCCGAAGATGCCGGCGTAGACGACGTCTGTCGGCCGGTCGACGGCCAGGTACACGCGCGACACGGCGAGCGTGACGATCGCCACGCCGGCGATCCACTTCCCCATGTTCCGAGGACGACCGGGAACGACGAGCGAGTACAGCACGCCGACCAGGGTGCCGGCGAACGACGCAACCGGGCGGGACGGAGTGGCGAACCCTTCCCACGAGCCGATGATCTCGACCCCGAGCGGACGCGGCCGGCCGAGCGCGATCGTCATCTGGTACGTGAGGATCTCCAGCACCACGATCGCGCCGAGGAACACGAACAGGTGGCGCCATCGCTTGACGACGACCAGCGCAAGGATGGTGCCCCAGCGCAAGATCCGGATCGTCCAAGGATTGCCGAGCGCGGCGACGAACTCGGCCACGTCGGTGAGCCAGGTCGTGCGGAGCGCCGCGACGTCGAGGATCCGCTCGGTGTTGAACCGATCGAAGACGTCACCGAAGCCGTCGAACACGACGACGGCGATCAGGACGAACAGGAAGTACGCCGTCATGCCCAGCCAGAACTTGCCGCTTCGACCGAGCTCACGTGGTAGAGGCGGAGGCTCACCCGACGGGCGACGGCGCACGTCGCCGAGGGCGAGCGCTCGGTGCCCACCCACGTGCGTCGCGCTCGACTCAGGCGTTCGCGTGGTCGTCCCCTCGGTCGATCGTCCGGATCGAGATGCTAGTCCCTCGCGTCGAGCAGCCCATGCTCGGCGAGCCACGTCGCAGCGACGCGCTCCGGCGACGCGTCTTCGAGCGCGACGCTCGCGTTCAGCGCGCGCAACTCCGCCGTCGTGATCAACCGCGACACGGCGTCGACCACTCCGACGAACCGATCACCATGGCGCTCGATCACCTCGTCTCGAACGACGGGCGTGACGTTCTCGGCCGGCTGAAGGCCGCGATCGTCCTCGAGCAGCACGAAGTCGTTCTCTTGGATCGCGGCATCGGTGGTGAACAGGAGCGCGACGTCGACCGTACCGGCTTGGAGCGCCGACACCGTGAGCGGACCGCCCGCGTCGAGCGTCACGAATCGGTCGAACTCGAGACCGTAGGTGCTCTCCAGACCGTCGAGACACAGCGGACGTTCGGGGCACTCGGGTGGGCCACCGAACGCGAGGTCCTCGTCGATCGCCGTCAGGTCGCTGATCGCCTCCAGGCCATTGCGCTTGGCCGTCTTTTGGGCGACGGCGAAGCCGTTCTGGTTCTGGGCCGGCGCGGGCGTGAGCACGTCGACCCCCCGCTCGGCGAATGCATCGACCAGTCGAGCGTGTGTCAGCTCTTCATCGGAGGTTGCGATGTTCTCGCCGCCGGCGAGGAACTCAAGCGCTGAACCGGCGTATTCGGGGACGAGCTCGACGAGTCCCCGCTCGAGCGACGGTTCGACCAACTCGCGCGGCCCGATGCCCAGCTGGCGCTCCACGTCGAAGCCCTCGGCTTCGAGCGCCTGCGCGTAGATCTCGCCAAGGACCATGCTCTCCGGGAACTCGAACGATGCCACCGTGATCGCGTCGTCGTTCAGCGTCGATGTCGTCTGCGGGACATTGGGGCCGCACGCCGCGAGCGACAACACGATCGACACGATCCCTACGGCGCGCGTACCCATCGCGCTAGCTCGAGGCGACAGGCGCGGGCCCGCTCCCGGCGTCTTCGTCGTTCCCGCGTCGCCACCCCGATCGCGCCCGCCAGATGAGGTACGTGAACCCGCCGATGGGGATCTGGACGCCGTAGGTAAGAACGCGGAATAGGAGGACGGCCGCGACCACCTGCGGGCGACTCCCGCCGGCCGCGACGAGTCCACCGATGTAGCCGAGCTCCACCACTCCGAGTCCGCCGGGCGTCAGCGGCAGCGCGGTGAGCAGCCGTCCGAACGCGAACACCGCGAGGACTTGGAGCGTCGAGACCTGGGATTCGGAGACGCCCACGTGCCGTAGGGCGAGGAGCAGGACGAACCACAACGCGAGATGCGAGACGACGGTCGTGAGCGTGATCGCCACCCATCGCCGCGCGACGAGCACGATCGTTCTCTTCCGGAACGCCACTGCCTGCTCGCCCCACGTGGTGATGGGCGGCCTTCCGAAGGGCCTGACGAGCGCGGACGCGATCCTTCCAAGCCGATCGCCGATCCGACGCGCGAGCTCCTTCTTCCACAGCGCGAGCGCGAACAAAGCGACGGCGACCGCGAGGACGGCGAGACCGACCAACGCCGCAAGGACGAGCGCCGCATTGGCCTGACCGGTGATGGCGAGGAGCGCGAGCGAGATGATCGGCAGGCCGAGCTTGAGGAAGATGTTCCAAATGCCCGTGACGCCGACGTACAGGGCGATGTCCTGGCCTCCGAAGCCCCACGACCGGAGCATGCTGTACGTCAGCCCGACTGCGACAGCGCCCCCCGCCGGCAGGGTGTTCGCGACCGACGTGGTCGTCTGCGTGAGCACGGCGGACTGCGCGAACTTCAGTCCGGGCAGCGCGGCCATGTTCAGCAGCCAGTAGGTGACGAGGTTGAACACCATCGCGCCGACCAGCGACCACAGCTCGACCGGTGTCAGCGACGAGATCGTCGCCCAGACCGCGGAGTAATCGGCGATCTGGGGAATCGCGTACACGAAGATCGCGACGACGATGACGAGCGAGATGAGCGCGCCGACGATACGCCGGGTCCGCTTGCTGCGGCCGGACTTCCTGGGCGTCGCGACGTCGGTGACTGTCATGACCTCTCGGCGTCCGGTCTAACCTGTGAGCGACGCCGCGTGGTCCGGCACGTACGTGTACATGTTCAGCGGCGGTCGCACGTAGCCCTCGTCGCTCTGCCGCTTCGGGATCTCGATCTCGGGGAGCGGCTTCTCCTGATACGGGACCTTCGACAG
Organism: Actinomycetota bacterium; assembly: GCA_035640355.1. Lineage (NCBI taxonomy): Bacteria > Bacillati > Actinomycetota > Actinomycetota bacterium. The sequence goes on along the minus strand of DASQWI010000012.1, from coordinate 18,069 downwards.
GAGGTGCGCGATGCAGTTCAGGCGCGCGCTCCGCTTGTCGTCCGCCGCGACGACGTACCACGGCGCCTCCGCGATGTCCGTATGGACGAACATCTCGTCTTTCGCACGGGAGTAATCCACCCACCGCGTACGCGAATACAGGTCGGTCTCGGATAGCTTCCACCGGCGCATGCGGTCGTCCACGCGTGCCTTGAATCTCCTCTCCTGCTCCTCGTCGCTCACGGAGAACCAGTACTTGATGAGGTTGATGCCGTCCTCGATGAGCAGGCGCTCGAACACAGGACACTGACGGAGGAACCGGCGGTGCTCTTCAGGCGTACAGAAGCCGAGGACCTTCTCCACGCCGGCGCGGTTGTACCAGGAGCGGTCGAACAGAACGATCTCGCCCGCAGCGGGCATCTCGGCCACGTAGCGCTCGAAGTACCACTGCGTGCGTTCGCGTTCGGTCGGTTTGGGGAGCGCGACGATCCGCGTGACACGGGGGTTCGTGAACTGGGTGATCCGCTTGATGACACCGCCCTTGCCCGCCGCATCACGACCTTCGAACACCACGACGACCCGCGTGCCTTGGGCCTTGACCCAGTCCTCCATCTTCACCAGCTCTTCCTGGAGACGGAGGAGCTCCTTCTGATACGCCTTTTTCGTGATGCGGTCGGGCCGCTTCTCCTCGAGCTTCTCCTTCTCCTTCTGCTTCATGTGTCGAATCTAAGCCCGGGACGAGAAGCGCGCAAAAGGCACCTCATCTGCCGTTCGAGGAGAAGTGCTGATAGTCCTGTGCCGACAGCCACGTGCCGCCCCATTCCCAACCGATGTTGTGGAACGCGCGCCACACAACGTCACCTTCGTAGACCATGCCTGGTCGGGCATCCGAACGGTCGGCGTACGGTTCTCCGTTCGGCGGTGAGACGTGCGAGCCGTCGACGTACGGGTTCTCGACTGGATTGACGTCGATCGCCTTCCCGAACGCATGCATCGACCAGGCGGTGGTCCCCGCAACGGAGCGGCAGTTGAACGCCGCCGTGTTGTCGTGCCTCATGGACTCGAGATCGTCCGCGCCGTACTCGTCGACCAGCCGAACCCGGCGGATCGGGAACTCGCGGTCGTAGATGCGGCGGAACACCCCGACGATCTCATCCGCCCACCGGCGGTGGATCACCAGGCGTCCGCGATGCGGTTCGGCATCGAAGCCCCAGTACGTGATGCGAACGAGCCGCAGCTCGTCGAACCCGACGGGGCATCCTGCTCGCCACGAGCCTCCCGTCATCAGCAGGCGCGTCTGGCGATCGATCCGCGAGATCGACGCCACGTAGCCTGCGTCACCGGAACCTGCCGGCGTGGCTCCCCCGAGCGCCGCAACGAGGACCGAGACGACGAGCGCACGCATGGGCTCAGAGGCTACCGGCAGGCCGGCGGAACGAGGCGAGCCGTAAGCGGACGGCTCGATCTCCGTCGCGATCCAATATGCTGGCGCTTGACGTCTACGGCGACGACGAGGCATCGCATGTCGTCCTTCACGAACACGGTCACGATCGATCGGCCCGCGCGAGAAGTCTTCGCCTTCCTCGCAGACCTCGAGAACATACCGAGGTGGAACTATGCGATCACTGACACGCGGAAGACGAAATCCGGCCACGTCGGCGTGGGGACGACCTACGAGCAGACACGATCGATCCCCGCCCCGAGCCGTGAAAAACTCACGATTACGGAGTTCGAGCCCGACCGCCACATCACCGTGGTGGGGACGCTCGCGCGCTTCCCCGCTCGACTTGAGTACACGATGGAGGAACGCGACGGGCGGACCCGGCTCTCCAACACCGTCGACCTCCAGTTCACAGGTGCCGTCCGCCTTCTCGGCGGCATAGCCGCGGGCAGGATCAGGTCGGCGGTGGCCGAGAACCTCGACACATTGAAGCAGCTGCTCGAAGCCAGCGTGTCGGACTGATTGCGGCTGTCCGCGGCCCGTCGCGCCGTGGGGTGATCGGATGCGAACGACGATCCGATCCGGGCGAGCGCCGTGACGCGGCAACGCTTGTCGATCTCGGCCTCACCATCGCGCTGACAGCTGCCATCGTGATCTCGATCCGGGATGCGGAGCCGGAGCCTGATACCGCGACGCTCGATCCGGGCACGTCCCGTATGCGATTTCAGATGGAAGGATCGCGCTCGGCCAGGATTGTCTCTGCCTGAGCCGAGCGGTGCTTTATTACTGCCTCGCGGAAACCGGCGTCTGCCAGCCCGAGCATCTGCGTCGCCAGGATGGCCGCGTTCACCGCGCCCGACTTACCGACGGCGAGGACGCCGACCGGGATGCCGCCCGGCATCTGCACCATCGAAAGGAGCGAGTCGAGCCCGCCGAGGAGCTTTGACTCCATCGGGACACCCAAGACGGGCAGCGTCGTCTGAGACGCGACGACTCCGGGAAGAGCTGCAGCCATGCCCGCCGCCGCGACGAAGACCTTGACGCCGCGCTCCTCCGCCGAGCGGATCCACGACGCGAGCTCGTCGGGGGTTCGGTGGGCAGAGAGCACCCGGGTCTCGAACGGCACTCCGAACGCGCGAAGTTGGTCGGCGCAGTGACGCATCGTCTCCCAGTCGGACGCGGACCCCATCACAACGCCCACGACCGGCTCGGTCATAACCCGGGAGTGTAGAGGCACACGCACCGCTCGCTGGCGAAAGAGCCGTCAGAACCCTGACGCGGGACAGTGATCGGGGCGACCGAGGGCGTCAGGACCCTGACGCCGATCCACGTCGGAGGCGCTCGCCGATCTCGGCGGCGACGTCGACCAGATCGAGCACGTCCTCCTCGGTCGTTCGGAAGTTCACGAAACACGGCCGCAGGTAAACGTCGCCGTCGATGAGCGCGCTCGCGATCCAGAATCTGCCGTCTGCCTGGAGGGCCTCGGCCAGGCGCTGGTTGTGTGCGTTCGGGTCGTCCACGCCCGGCGGCACGTGACGGAACGGAACGATCGACAGCTTCGGCTCGCCGAGCGGGTCGAAGTCGTCCCGTTCAACGAGCGCTTCGTACAGCAGTTGCGCCTCGCGCAGGTTGCGTTCGATGGCGTCGCGGAACGCGCGTGCGCCGTGCGCGCGCATGGCGAGCCAGAACTTCAACGCTCGGAACGGCCTCGAGTACTCGAACGTGATGTCGACGGCGTGGAGGTCGTGGCGCTGGTGCGGCAGGTAGCCTTGCTCGTGCGCGAACGAGGCGATGAGGTCTTCCTGACGCCGAACGAGGACGACCCCGCACGCCTTCGGCAGGTACAGCCACTTGTGCGCGTCAATGGAGACGGACTGCGCTCGTTCGAACCCCCGAAACAGGTCCGGCCGAAGCTGCGCCGCCGGCAGCCCGTATGCGCCGTCGACGTGCATCCACACGTTGCGCTCGGCGCAGATGTCGGCGATCTCCTCGAGCGGGTCGATCGCGCCGGTGAGCGTCGTGCCGGCGGTCGCGACGACGGCGATGGGAACGACGCCATCGGCGACGTCCCCGTCGATCGCGTCGGCCAGAGCGCTCGCGATGAGGCCTCGGTCCTTGTCGAGCGGGACCGCACGGAGGTTCCGCGAGCCGATGCCGAGCATCTCCACCGCTCGCGTGATCGAGTAGTGAACCTCCTCCGAGCAGTACACGGCGACGCGCGTGTTTCCCAGGCCGTCGTGCCGGCTGCCCGGAACGGCGTACTCCCGGGCGGCCGCGAGGGCGCTCGTATTCGAGACAGTTCCCCCGCTCGTGAACGCGCCCGCGCAACCAGACGGATATCCGATGAACTCGGCGGCCCATCGCACCGCCTGCTTCTCGATCTCGGTGGCGGCGCGGGCGTCGACGGCGAGGTTGATGTCGTACGTGTGCGCGAGGAGGTCGCCGATCGTCCCGATCTCCAGGCCGCTCGAACCGATGAACGCGAAGTAGCGCGGTCTCGGCTGCGCGATCGACTCATCGAGGATCCTCCCCGTGTCCTCGAGCGCTTCGTGCACCGCCGTCGGATCCCACGGCATGCCAGAGCGCAGCAGCTCGCGAACACGGTCGTCGAGCGCCGGCTCCTCCGGCCGGAAACGGTCGAACGAACGCCACGCGTCGGTCACCAGTTCGACCGCGTGGGCGAGCGCCTCCTCGCGTGGAACGTCGAGCCGCAGCGGCCGTTCGCCGTCGCTCATCGGTTCGACTCTAACGCCGAGACTGCTCGATCAGCTCCACAGGCGATCGGCGACACTCGCGACGAGCGCGAGTTTGCGCCACTGGACGTCCTCGTCGATTTCGTTGCCGACCATCACGCTGGCGAACCCGCATTGGGGACTGATAGCGAGTCGGTCCATATCACCACCGACGAACGCAGCGGCCGCCTCCATCCGCCCGACGAGATCGTCCTCGTCCTCGAGCGCCGGCGTCTTCGTCGACACGATGCCCATCACCATGATCGATCCGTCCCGCAGGTACCGGACCGGCTCGAAGCCGCCGTCGCGGCCGAGGTCGTCCCATTCGACGAGGAACGCGTCGTACGGCAGCGTCCCGAACACGCGATCCGCAACGGGCTCGAGGGAGCCCTCGCACATCCACGACGAGCGGTAGTTGCCTCGACAGATGTGCAGGGCGGTCGTGATGTCGTTCGGGATGTCCTCGAGGATCGCCGTATCGGCTGCGACGGAGGCATCGACGAGGGTGTCGACATCATGGCCGTGCTCCTCGAACCTCGCCACCCACGCCGGATCAACCAAGTACGGATAGAGGGGAAAGTCGAACTGGACGTACCGGGCACCCGACGAGATCGCGTCCGCGACGAGCGCGCGTTCGATCTCGACGGCGTGCGCAACGAACTCCTCGAGCGACTCGTACCCAGACGTGATCCCGGGCTTGTACGAGAACGGATGGCCGAAGATCGACGGCGCGGGGAACGTCACCTTGAACGGGTGCCCGTCCGTCGCTGCCGTCATGAACGCCGCCTCGCGCGCGCCAGGTGAATCCACTTGCTTCAGCCGGTCGACGATCTCGTGCACCGACAGCGGCACGTCGTCGCCCTGCGCGTTTCGGAAGTGCACGATGTTGTCGGTGCGGAAACCTTCGACGGCGTCGTAGAACGAGTTCAGGAACATCCAGCGACGGAACTCACCGTCCGTGACGACATCCAGGCCAAGATCGATCTGCCGGCGCACCGCGTCGCGGATTGCCTCATCCTCGAGCGCTTCAAGAGCGGTTCGGTCCTTCGCGCGCTCGTCGGGCAAGATCGCTGAGTGACCGGGCTCGTAGAACGAATCGATCGCGAGTCGGAGCGCTCGGGGACGCAGCAGCGAGCCGACGACCTCTGCTCGAGCGGGCTCCCGCGGCTGCCGTGTCATGGCCGGATCATGGAGGGTCCCACCGTACCCACGTCGAGTTCGGTGCGCGGAATTCCCAACCGCTGATCGTCGGTGGACGATCGGGATCGAGCCTCAGGTTCGGCAGACGATCGAGCAGGATGTCGAGTGACACGCGGGCGAGGTGTCGGCCGAACCAAGCGCCGAGGCAGAAATGGTTGCCGACGCCGAACGCCACGTGCGCTCCCTCTCCCCGATGGACGTCGAACCGGTCCGGCTCGAAGAACCGATTTGGATCGCGGTTCGCGCTCGATAGAACGGCGGCGATCAGCGCGCCCTCCTCGAGCTTGGTGCCGGCAACCTCGACCGTCTCTGTCGTCTGTCGGGTCGACGTGCCGACCGGTCCGGCCCACCGCAACGTCTCCTCGACTGCCGGCTTGATCAGCGCTCGATCGCTGCGAACCTCGGCAAGCTGCTCCGGGTACGATCCGAGCGCCCAGACGACGAGCGCGATCACGTCGCGCGGTTCTTGCAGGCCGCCGGAGAGCATCAGCTTCGTGTTCGCCACGATCTCGTCGCGTGACATCGCGTCCTGGCCAGAGCGGTGGAGCATCCACGAGAGCACCGAGCCGTCCGGTTCGCGTTCGAGACGGTCCAGCACGCGCCCGATCGCCTCCCCCATCGCCGCGCTTGCCTCGTCGGCCGGCGCCTGCTTGGCAGGATCGGCTTCGAAGTTCGCCAACCCCGGCATCAGCCCCTCGTTCCACCGGAGCAGGTCCTCCCACGCGATCTCGTCGAGCCCGAGCATGAACCGGAGCGACCTGACGCTCATCGGGTCGGCGAACTCACGGAACAGGTCGCATCCGCCTCGGTCGCCGAACCCGTCGATGAGCTCGTGGGCGAGCTTCGGGATCATGCCTTGCGTCCGTTCCTCCACGTCCCGGGGGCGGAACGGCGGCTCGACGATCCGCCTCATGCGCTCCTGGGCGGGCCCTTCGGATCCGAGCATGTTCACGCCCATCGTTCGGTTCAGGGTCGAGGGATCGGTGGCGGCGGTGAAGATCTCCGGCGAGAGGTCGACTGTGCGCACGTCCTCATAGCGCGTCACGAGCCACAGCTGAACGGCGGGGACCCAGCTCACCGGCTCCTGATCCCGGAGGAGGGCGTAGATGGGGTAGGGGTCTCGTTCGAGCTCCTCCAGCGTGATCTTGTCGCCGATCGTCATCCGTGCTTGCCCGCGTCCCAACCATGCTCCCCGATGGTTCGGTTCGCGAAGGCGGCCGGAACGTCCTCGAGATCGGTGGCCATCGAGTCGTTCCACCGGTTCAGGAATCCGAACAACCCGATCACCGCGAGGATCTCGACGATCTCGCCGTCGTCCCAGTGGCGTCTGAGCTCGGCGAAGTGCTCTGGCGTAACGGCGTTCGGCACCACGCTGGCGTCCCGAGCGAATCGGAGGGCAACACGTTCCGCTTCCGAGTACAGCGGCGACCGCTCGAAGTCCCAGATCTCGGCGATCTTGCGCTCGTCGACCCCGCGCATCTTCGCGTCCACCGTCTCGTGCGCCTGGCAATAGCGGCAGCCGGCTGCTGTGCTGGCGACGATCGCTACGAGCGGCTTGAGTCCCACCGGAACGGTGCCCGTCCGCCAGATCTGCGTGATCAGCTCGCTGAACGCACTCAGGATCTCCGGGCGTCGGGCCATGGTGAACAGGCTGTTCGGAACGAACGACATGGTGTCGTCGTACAACAGCCACAGTTCCTCGAGCTCCGGATGATCCTCCCGCCGGAGCGGTTCCATGTTTGCCATCGACGCCATCCTCGAACGCGTTCTCGCTTGTGCCGTCGGGTATCGTCCGCCGAGCGTAGCGAAGGCGGTGCGATGCGGCTCGAGGGCAAGGTGGCCATCGTCAGCGGCGGTGGAACGGGCATCGGCGCGGCCACGGCCCGGCGGTTCGCGGCGGAGGGAGCGAAGGTCGTCGTGACCGGCCGGCGGAAGGAACCGCTCGACGTGGTCGCCGCGGACACTGGGTCGATCGCCGTTCCGGGCGACGTGACGGATCCTGAGCACGCGCCCGCCGCCGTCCGGGCCGCGGTCGAGACGTTCGGCGGACTCGACGTCGTCGTCGGCAACGCGGGAACCGGATTCGGCGGCACCGCGGGCGACGTCGACGACGAGCGGTGGCAACGGACGCTCGATGTGAACGTGACAGGCGTCCTACGACTCGTCCGCGCGGCGATCCCCGCCCTGATCGAGCGCGGCGGTGGCTCGGTCGTGCTCGTGTCGAGTACGTCGGGTTTGGTCAGCGCGACCGACTCGGCGGCCTACGTGACTTCCAAGCACGCGCTCCTCGGCCTGGCCCGATCGATCGCGGTCGACTTCGGGCCGCACGGCATCCGAGCGAACGCCGTCGCCCCGGGATGGGTGGTGACACCGATGGGAGACGACGAGATGGACACGGTCGCCGGGCGACGGGGCATGACGCGCGAGGAGGCGTATGCGCTCGCGACGGCGACCGTGCCGCTGCGCCGGCCGGCGACCGCCGACGAGATCGCGTCGTGCATCCTGTTCCTCGCGTCCAACGAATCATCGATCGTTACCGGCTCGGTGCTCGTCGCCGATGCGGGTGGCCTGGCCGCGGACATCGCGACGATCCCGTTCGATCAGCCACCCCCGCCGTCATGACGTCAGGGCGCCAACGCGCCCGACGACGTCGCGGCAGAACGCGCCGATCTCGCGCGGATCGTCGATGAACTGGGACGGCTTGATGCAGATCGTCGTGAAGCCCCGTTGGATCTGAGCAGGGATCGTCGAAAGAGCGGTGTCGAGATCGGCGACGGTGGTCGCATCGGGGAACCGGCCGCGCGCACCGCCGACCATCTCCAGCTCGGAGAGGCCACGGCCGGCGGCCGACATCGCCGTGCGCAACCGCTCGAGATCCTCGTCGGTCGGCGCGCCCAGCGGGTTGAACCCGCTCCCGTAGCGCACGAGTCGGCGGAGGAGGGCGTTGTGCATCGACGTGCTGCCGAACCACAGATGCGGACCGTCCGGCCGGTGCGGCTTCGGCTCGACCCATACCCCGTCGAATCGATAGTGGCGCCCGCGGAACGACACCCGGGGATCGACCCACGCCGCGCGCCACACCTCGAGAAGCTCGTCGAGCAGCTCCCCGCGCTTGGAGAACGGAACGCCGAGCGCGTCGTACTCGGCGCGGTGCCAGCTGACCGTGGGCTGGACGACCAGCCGCCCGCGCGACAACAGATCGAGCGTGGCGAGCTGCTTGGCCAGCGCGAGTGGGTGCCGGAGCGGCGCGATGACCGAGCTCGCGATCAGTCGGAGGGTTCTCGTCACGGACGAGACCGCAGCCAGCACCAAGAGGGGATCCGGCCAAGCCATCGACGGATCCTGGTTCCCGGGCAGCGCGTAGTCGCGCGGGTTCTCCGGTACGCCATCGGCGTCCGATCCGGGTCCGAGCACGACGTGCTCGCTCACCATCACGCCGTCGAACCCGGCCTGCTCAGCCTCGACGGCCGCGTTCACAAGCGCGCCGAGGTCTCGTGGGGACCACAGCGTCCAGTTCTCGGACAGGATGAGAACGAGCCGGGGCGGGAGCCCCGCTCGCGCCCCGGACACCGGTTATCTCAGCCGCGCAACTCGGATAGCGCTTCGCTTGCCGGCGCGCGCCCCTTCACCGCGAGCATGTACACGATGCCGACTGCGAACCAGATGAGAGCGGACCACGGAGCGATCAGGGTCGGACTCGGAACCTTGTAGAACGATCCCCAAATTCCCGCAGCCGTGATGGCGATGCCCAAGATGGCCGCGATGACGAGCCCGGCCTTGTTCGGGTTGTTCGCGACCTCCCTGAACGCACCGATCGACATGAGCAGATAGACGACCAGCAGCGCGAATCCGCCGAACGTGGCGCACCACACGAACACCGAGTAGTAGTGGGGGAAGTCGGGGAGCGCGAGGAGGGTGTCGTTCGCTTCCGACACCACGATGAGCACGGCCTGAACGACCATCAACAACGCGATCGCGCCAACCGGCGTTCCGTACCTGCGGGATACACCCGCTGCCATGGCGGGGAGCCGGCGGTCGCGTGCGAGTGCGAACACCCCGTGCGTCGAGGCGACCGCAGCGCCGATGTAGACGGCCAGCATGTCGAGGAAGACCACTACCAACACGATCTTGAGCCAGAAGTCGGAGCCGAACTGGCTCGATGGATCGGCGAGGGCGAACAGCGGCGCGCTCGCGACGGCCGGATCCAGGATCACCGAGAGATCGAACCCAAACCCCGCGACCTCGACGTAGGCCGCGATCAGATAGAACACCGCCACAATCAAGACCGCACCGAGCACGGCGCGAGGGATCGAGCGCTTGGGCTCGGCCGTCTCCTCCGCCAGGTTCGCCGCCGTCTCGAAGCCGACGAAGGCGAGGACGCCGTAGAGGACGCCGAACAGGATGCCGCTGAAGCCGCCTTCCGGCGAGGGATCGAAGACCACGCCGAAGTCGTTGTCCGCACCGAGGTCGGCGATCACCGTGACGAAGAAGGTCAGCAGCACCGCGATCGAGATCAACGCCAGCGTGAGCTGGACTCGAGTCGAGATCTGGACCCCGAGAAACAGCACCACGAACAGACCCAGCGCAAAGATGACGTCCCACACCCAGACGTCCAACGGTGATTCGGCGTCGAACAGCACGGGCCACAGGTTGTCGTGCACGTACCCGCCGATGAGCAGCCCGAGGCCGGTCGTGAGGATGATCGTTCCCCCGTAGTACAGCCACCCCGCGCCCGCCCCGACCGTGCGTCCCAGGCCTGCGGACACGTAGTCGTACAGCGATCCGGCCGCGTGGATCCGCTTTGCGTACTGAGCGACGATCCAGCCGAGAGCGAACGTCCCCGCTCCCGCGAGCAGGACGGCGAGAGGTGTCGAGATTCCCGCGCCCCGACCCGAGAAGTTGAACCCGATGACCAGCGGGATGATGAACGCCGCCACGAACACGGGCCCCATGAAGCCGACCGACTGGGCGAGCACATCGACCAGCGTCAGCTTCTTCTGTCCGAGACGCTCGTATTCCTCGCGCGCCGTTCCGCTAGCCGTCGCCGGTGGTGGCGGCGGCATCATCGTGTCTGCCACGACTCCCCCCTCCTCGTCGTCGTGCGCTGCTTCTACCGCATCCGGTCGCGCGCGGCTATCGCGTTCTCACGCAACGTCCCGGGCGGTCCAGCCGGCCTCCGGGCGGTCGAACCACACGTGGACCTGTCCCGTTCCGACCGAGGCCTCGTACTCGCTGAACTGCTCCCCGGGCGCCGTGCACGATCGGCCGCCGATCGCGCCGGCCATCATCAAGTAGTGACCGAAGTGCCCCTCCGGGTATGCCTTCCTGTACTCCGGCATGCCGTCGACGACGCGGCCGTGATCGCCTCGCTTCATCATGTCGAGAACCTTCATGTCGGCGTCGTAGTACCTCCGGTCGTAGATGTTGTCGGGCGCACGCTGGCTCTCTCTCTTGCGGAGCTCCTTGAACGCGAAGAACCGGTGCGTCATCCCGCCGGACGCGAGCAACACCACGCGTCGGTCGCTCTGCTCGACGGCCTTCCCGATCAGCTCGCCGAACAGCAAGAAGTCCTCGGTCTCGCAGCACTGGTTCACGGCCACGCTGATCCATGCCGTCTCCGGATCGCCGAGGAACGTCCAGATGTTCACCGTGCCGTAGAAGATCGGAAGGTACGGGTCGTCGTTCGCCAGGATCCATATGTCGTCTCGGCCGTCCGCCTGCGACGCGATCGCCTTGGCCAGCGCGGGGTCACCAGGCATGTCGTACGGGATCTGGCGCATGCCGCGAGGCAGCTCGTGCGACGTGAACTTTCCCTGACGCCGGTCGTGCGACGTGACGATGTGCTCGAACGTCGACTCCCAGTGCGTATCGAACACGATCACCGTGTCGGGCCGAAGACGATCCAGACATTCCGACTTGATCCGCTGGAGCCCGGGAACGAGTGTGATCTCCTTGCCCTCGTTGATCTCCAGTCGCACTTCCTCCGGCAGCATGATCGTGGGAACGTGCGCGACGAGCGCCGCGCCGACGACCTCACCCATCTGCACCCTCCATCGCCATCCTCACTCTCGGTGGGGGGTCCGCACAACGTTCGCTTCGCTCACCGTGCTACCCCCGCCCATGGCGCCGCACAGACGTTCTTCACGTCCGCGTAGAAGTCGAAGCTGTACACGCCGCCTTCGCGGCCGACACCCGACGATCGCGCGCCGCCGAACGGCGCATGAAGGTCTCGAACGAAGAAGCAGTTCACCCACACCGTTCCTGCCACGAGACGGGAGGCGACGCGATCGGCGCGCTCCCGATCGCCCGTGTACAGGATCGCCGCCAACCCGTACTCCGTCTCGTTCGCGAGCGCGATCGCCTCCTCCTCGTCCTCGAACGTCTGCAGCGTGAGGACCGGGCCGAACACCTCCTTGCGGAGCACCTCGGCGCCGGGCGGCACGTCGACGAAGAGCGTGGGGCGGTAGTAGAGCCCGCCCAGATCCTCGTTCGGTCCACCGCCCAGAATGGCCTTTGCACCCTCCGCCTTCGCTCGCTGTACGAACCCGTCCACACGCTCGAAGTGCTCTCGCGTGATCTGTGGTCCGATGTCGGTCGCCTCGTCGCGCGGGTCGCCCTGCACGATCGCGCCGGCGGCCTCGATGAACCGGTCGATGAACTCGTCGTGCATCGACCGCTCCACGAGCAGCCTCGTGCCGGCCAGGCAGACCTGTCCCGCGTTGTCGAACTGGTTCACGGCCTGCTTCACCGTCGCCGCCATGTCGGCGTCCCCGAACGCGACGAACGGCGACTTACCGCCGAGCTCCAACGAGACGGGCGTGAGATTCTCCGCCGCGGCCTGAGCCACGATCTTCCCGGTCTCGATCGAGCCGGTGAACGCGATTCGGTTCACGCCAGGATGGCGCGTGAGTGCCGCGCCGGCCTCCTCGCCGATCCCCTGCACGACGTTGTACGCGCCATCCGGCAGGCCCGCCTCGCGCGAGATGTTGGCGAGCAGCGACGCGGTGAGCGGCGCCCACTCGGGCGGCTTGGCGATCACGGCGTTTCCCGCGGCGAGGGCCGGCGCGACCCGCCACGTGGCCAGCATGAGGGGCGCGTTCCACGGCGTGATCACGGCGGTGACACCCGACGGGTCCCACTCGGTGCGGCTCTCGAAACCATTCATGTCGAACGACTCGTCGAGCTCCGTGAGCTGGTCTGCGAAGAAGCGGAAGTTTCTCGCGACGCGCGGCATCACCGAGTTGCGATGTGAGCGCAGCAACGAGCCGTTGTCTCGTGTCTCCACGGCAGCGAGCGGCTCGACCAGCTCCTCGACGAGATCCGCGATCCGGTGAAGGACGGCCGCTCGCTCCATCGCGGACGTTCGGCCCCACGTATCGGTTGCGGCGCGCGCAGCCCAGACGGCCCGATCGACCTCAGAGGTACCGCCCCGCGAGACCTCGGCCAGCACACTCTCGTCGATCGGCGACACGTCCTGGAACGTCGATGCCGAGGCGACCCGTTCGCCGCCGATCCAATGCTCCGTTGAGACCTCGACGTCCTCGACGACGGCCGTGCGAAACCTCCTCCTCAAGACAGGTGGGTCGTTCGCTACCGAACGTATGGCCGCGCGCTTCAGCGTGTCAAGCGACGCTGCGCGAGCCCTCGAAGCCGCCTTACTGCGGCGGCGCGCTGAAGAACGACTGCAGCTCGGGGACCGCTCGGCGCCGGAGGTCGGCGTTCACGCGCTGGCGTTCGAGCAGTTGCTGCAGCTGGAGCGCCGACTGCGGGATGGGGTGCTCGACGAAGAACGCCGCGGCTTCGTCCACGAGCTGGGGAGTCGCCAGGTAGGGCAGCGCGTCCACGACGAACACGACGTTCGACGGCGCGACTCTGGAGACGATGTCCCCCCACCGTTCCTTCACGAACCGCCAGGCGCTCGGTCCCTGCTCTCGATTGGACATCGCACGTGTCAGCACCCACGGCGTCTCCTGCGGACGAATCTCTTCCGTCAGCGAGAGGTCCAGCGTGCGCTCGAACAGCACCGCGTCGCGGAAATCGGCGAGCGCGTACAGGTACCGCAATCGCTCCTGTGGCGTTCGTGCCGTCGTCCGCGCCTTCAGGTACGCGTCGTACTCGGCGGGCCCACCGCCCGAGGCCACGATGACGATCGAGGCGGCCGCGAGCGATGGCTCTTCGTCTCCATCGGCTCGCGCACGGAGCTCGACCTCGCGGGCCAGCGCCTGGGCGTTCGGATCGGCTCCCAGGATGGCGATGGCGCTCATCAGCGTGCCTCGGAGCGATCGCGTCAGGTCGCGTTCACCCTGGCGCGGTTCCCACCCGATCCGCTCGAGCACCGGACCCATCAGCGATCGAACCCAGGCCCGGTAGTGCTCACGCGGTCCCGCGTCGAGCAGCCGGTCACACCACCTGATTCCTTCCAGGAGCGACGACCACACCGGAAGCTCGTCCTCGTTGCGGAACGCGCCGGCGAACCGACAGAACTCCGCGGCCGACGTCCGACCGGCAACCACGGCCGCCCAGGTGTCGTCGACGAGCTGCGTACGCTCGTCCGTGGACAAGCTGTCGAGCGACGCCGCGATCCGGCCCAGCAGCTCCTGGTCGTATCGCACCCGCGCGAACGCGTGAGCCCCCGCGTTCACGACGATGGGACCGTCGCCCGGCGCCGGAACGGACGCCCCACTCGGCTCCACGAGGACGGGTTCGGTCTTCCCGGCGGCCCGAACGAGCAACGGCACGTCCCACGCCGCGTCGCCGTCTTCGCTCGAGAGCAGGAAGCGTCGCTGCGCCAGCCGAACGAGATCGCCCTCGAGCTCCGCCGACACGAGCGGGTAGCCGCCCTGCCAGATCCAGCCGTCCATGATTCGCCGCACGGGCTCGCCGGTCGCCATCTCGATCGCGTCCCATAGATCGTGCGTCTCGGTGTTCCCGAACCGGTGGTCGGCGAGGTACTTGCGAATGCCGTCTCGGAACCGCTCGGCGCCCAGATACCGCTCCAGCATGCGCAGAACCGCGGCCCCCTTGGTGTACGTGAGCGTGTCGAACATCCCGTCGGCGTCGTCCGGCGAGGCGACCGGGTACTCGATCGAGCGGGTGCTCTCGAGCGCGTCGACGTCGAACGCTGACGAGCGCACCCTGAGGAAGTGGGTCCACCGCTCCCAGTCCGGGCGGAACGCGTCAACCGCCAGGATCTCCATGAACGTCGCGAACGCCTCGTTCAACCAGATGCCGTTCCACCACCGCATGGTGACCAGGTTGCCGAACCACATGTGTGCCAGCTCGTGGGCGATGACATCGGCAACGGCAGCGAGCTCGGGCTGCGTCGCCTTGTTCGGGTCGACCAGCAACAGGTTGTCGCGGAACGTGATGGCACCGGTGTTCTCCATCGCGCCCTGCGCGAAGTCCGGGACGGCGATCAGGTCGACCTTCGAGTCGGGATACGGGATTCCGTAGTACTCCGAGAAGAACCGTAGGCAGAACGCCCCTACCTCGAGCGCGTACGAGGTCAGGTGGCCCCTCCCGGGCTCGAACACGACGCGTAGCGGAACGCCGTCTACGTCGACCGCCGCGGTCGCCTCGAGCGGCCCGACGATGAACGCGACGAGGTACGTCGACATCGGCATCGTGTCCGCGAACGACACGCGCACCCGACCCTCGCCGAGCGGCTCGCGCTCGACCTCCGGCGCGTTCGAGATGGCGAGGATGCCGTCATCGACGTCCAGGGTGACCCCGAACACCGCCTTCAGGTCGGGCTCGTCCCAGCATGGGAACGCCCGGCGGGCATCCGTCGCCTCGAAGTGGGTCGTGGCGATTGCACGCGTGGTGCCGCTCTCGTCCACGTACGTCGAGCGGTAGAAGCCCCGGAGTCGGTTCGACAGTCGGCCGCGGAACGCGATGTGCAGGCTCCACTCGCCGGGTTCGGCGCCCTCGGCGAGCCGCAAGTGGGCGCGTTCGGTCTCGTCGTCGAGTCGAACGTCGGTGACGGCGATGCTGGTTCCGTCACGTTCGAGCGCGGCCGATGTGACGTCGAGCTCCGCGGCGTTCAGGACGACCTCGTCGACGTTCTCGCGCACCTCGATCTCGACGGTCTCGCTACCCGAGAACGTCTCCGCGTCGAGGTCGGGGTCGAAAACGAGGTCGTAGCGGCGCGGGACGACCGTCCGCGGGAGGCGGTATCGAGCCTCCTCGCTCACCCGTTCACGTAGGTGAGCCAGCTCGCGTACCGCTCGGTCTCACCCTTGGTCGCCGAGAAGAACGCACCCTGGAGCTCCTTGGTGATGGGGCCGCGATGCCCCTCCCCCACCACGCGGTCGTCCACTTCGCGGATCGGCGTGATCTCCGCGGCGGTGCCGGTGAAGAACACCTCGTCCGCGTTGTACAGATCCGTCCTCACCAGGTTCTCCTCGCGCACCTCGTATCCGAGGTCGCGTGCGATCGTCATCACGCTGTGCCGCGTGATCCCATCCAAACATCCTGCCTGAATGGGCGGCGTCGTGAGGCCGCTATCGCGGACGATGAAGACGTTCTCACCCGACCCGTCGGTGATGAACCCGGACTCGTTCAACATGATCGCCTCGTCGTAGCCCGCCTTCAGGCTCTCCACCTTCGCCAGGACGCTGTTGATGTACTGACCGGTCGCTTTCGCGGCGGCCGGGAGCGAGTTCTGTGAGTTCCGCCGCCACGACGAGATCTTGATCCGCACGCCTTGTTCCAGCGCGTCCTCGCCGAGATACGCACCCCACGGCCATACGGCGACGAAGACGTTCACCGGCGCGTTGAGCGGGTTCACGCCCATCTCGCCGTACCCGCGAAGCGCGACGGGGCGGATGTAGCACGCGTTCAGGGCGTTCGAGCGGATCACGTCCTTGACAGCTTCGGTGATCGCCTCGAGCGAGTACGGGATTTCCATGTGATACAGCTTCGCGGACCGGAAGAAGCGCTTCATGTGCTCGTCGAGGTGCCACACCGCTGCGCCGCGCGAGGTTTCGTATGCGCGGATCCCCTCGAATACGCCGCTCCCGTAATGAAGCGCGTGGCTGAGAACGTGAACATTGGCGTCTCGCCAGTTCACGAGCTCGCCGTCCATCCAGATCTTGTCGACCTCGGTGATCGGCATGCGGCCTCCGGTCAGGACGCGGAACGACGGAAGGATACCTGCCGCTCGCCGCGGCGATGAGGCCTCAACGTCCGACACTCAGGGGATATCGAATGCCCTCCAGCGCGTTGCTCGCTCGTACGGTCGAGGTGCATCCAGGTCGCCGAAACGCTCGGCCGCCCACCGTCGAACTTCTTCGTGCGCGCGGAGGCGATCGTCTTCGGGGACGACCCAGGTCCATGAGTAGAGGTTGTCGCGGATGCCGTCCAAGAACAGTCCAAGGGGGTCGTCGCCACCCTCGTGCACCGGCGGTAGCTCTCGCGGCCGAGTCCCGAGCTCGACGAGCACCGCGTCGAGCGCACCGTAGTCGTCCCAGTGAATGCCGATCGGATCGAGCTTCAACCCGACGAGCTCGGCAAAGCGTTCCTTGATCTCGTCGCGCTCTCCGCCGTACGCGCCCAGGTTCACCAGGAATACTCCTCCCGGCCGGACGGCGCGAAGGACTTCGGCCACGACCCCCGGCCAATCCGGGATGAGATGGAGTACCCATCGCAGGTACGCGGCGCCAAACCCATGGTCACGGAACGGCAATCGCGTCGCGTCCGCGAGGACGAGGGGAAACGGAGCGCGTTCCCCGGCTTTGTCCACGAGCTTGGCCAACATCGGCGCCGAGATGTCCACGCCGACGAGGTCGACGTGGCGCTCGTGCAGGGGGAGGGCGAGCAGTCCCGTGCCGACGCCGACCTCGAGGACTCGGCCCCGTCCACGGAGCTCGGAGGACAGGAGCTCCATCGTTCGGGCCATCGCCTCATCGGAGATCGCGCGCGTCCGGTCGTAGAACTCGGCAGCTCGGTCGAAGCGGACGGAACCGGTCATTCCGGCGAGGCTACGATTTGGGGACGTCCTTGTTTGGGTCGAGGAACGGCAACGGCGCCACCGTCACCGGGACGCGGCCGCGAGGCGTGTCCGCCTCGAGCTCGGACCCCGGTTCCTGTCGTCGGATCGGAACCCAGCCGTAGCCGATGTTCTTCTTCAAGCGTGGCGACCACGCACCCGCTGTGACGCGCCCGACGGTGGCGTCGCCCTCGACGAGCGGCCAGAAGTCGTTCAATGCGCCCTCATCGGTCATCGGGTCGCCGCCGATCTCGATCCCCACGAGCTTCCGGTCGAGGAGCTTGTCGTCCCGGATCTGCTCGAGTCGTTCGCGACCGAGGAAGGGCCGGTCCTTGTTCCACTCAACGAACTTCTCGAGACCGGTCACGTGCAACGGCGTGTCCTCGATCCGCATGTCCGAGCCGTAGTTGAAGATGCCGGCCTCGATCCTGCGGGCCTCGCTCGGTGCGATCACCCTGGCGCCGTACGGCTCCCCCGCTCGCAGCACGTGCTCGAACAGGTCGTCGCCCCGGGAGCAGTCGCGCAGGTAGATCTCGTAGCCGACCTCGCCCGTCCAGCCCGTCCGCGAGACGACCACGGGGATCCCATCGACCTCCGCCTCGGCGCACCGGTAGTAGCGGAGGTCGCGAACCTCGTCGCCGAACAGGGAACCGATGACGCCCTTCGCCTTCGGCCCCTGTACCTGCATCGGAGCGACGTCCGCCTCGCGAATCGCGACGTCCATCCCG
>DASQWI010000010.1 GCA_035640355.1 Actinomycetota bacterium | reverse complement strand
CCCGAGTCGCCGTAGCACGCGCCGCTGTCGCCGTGGGCGGCGTTCTGGCTCATCTTCAGCCACTGCGACGTCAGCGCGTTGAACGAGCCGATCCCGTATCCGCGGTCACCCTCGAACGGGAACTGCGGGCCGTTCTCGCCTTTGACGATGATTTTCTCGCTCGTTCCGTAGCCGACGACAGTCAGCTTCGTGCTCTGGTCGAGCCCGAGCGTGTCGAGGTAGCCCACCTGCTTCGGGAGCGCGGCGAACGGGATCCCGCTTACGGGCGAGCCGAGGACCATCACCGAGACGTCCTCGCGGACGCCGCCCTTGTACGCCGGGTTCGTCCGCGCCGTCGCCGGGATGAGCCCGGACGGGAACGGCTCGACGTCGGTCTCGTCGAACGTCACGAACTCTGGCCTCGGATCGGCCTCGAGGAACGCCGTGCAGTGGCTCGCCGTCAGGAAGACCGTCGGCGAGACGAGCGTTCCCGAACAGACTTCCGCGTACCCGACGCCGCTGCGGGCCGGAACCATGATCGCCCCGACGTTCGGGTGCCGGCCGTTGTCGGGGAAGCCGGTTGTGGTGATCGCGTCGGCGCCGCCGACGAAGATCGTGCAGGCGACGATCGCCGCCAAGAGAACCCTGTACATGCCCCTCCCTCGTCGAGAAACCCTGGGCGCGAATCGTAGCCGCGTGCTGCTCGTTTCGATGCGCGGCGGGGCCGCGCGGCGCTCGTCCCTCGCAAGAGGCGCGGCTACAATGGTCGGCCGCGCGGATGTGGCGGAATTGGTAGACGCGCACGGTTCAGGTCCGTGTGGGGGCAACCCCGTGGAGGTTCAAGTCCTCTCATCCGCATAGCCGGTTCTTGCGGTTTCCGGTGCCCAGACGTTGCTAAGAACCCTCTGGGACAACGGACTCGCCGGCTCAGCTCGGGCCCCAGCAATCCGCCGCCGGGTAATCCGGGATCAGCCGATCGATCGCTCGAACTTCGGCCGCCATCGCGTGGAACGCCTCAATTCCCTCTCAACGATTGTTCGTCTCCAGTGCATGGAGGAGATCTTCGAGGTGATCTAAGCCCTTCGACCAGTGCCCGTATGCCCGCTGAAGCCGCTCCACGTCTCGTTCCGGAGCGCGCAGTCGCTCAAGTTGGGTTAGCTCATCCCGCGCTGTTTCCAACCAACGGCGGTCGGAGGCCGGGTCGCCACGCTGGATTGGAGGCTCGCGGAGCCGGGCGTTATGGCTCATGCAGATGGAATTCATCCTGTCTGCGAACTCGTCGTGCGTTAGCCGCTCAGCTCCGCCGTGAGATCCACCGCATCCAACGACGGCGACGACGCTGAATACCGCAAGAACGCCGCTACCCCGTCGGCTCATCAGACGAAAGCGATGCCCAATCAGTGCCCAAGCGCGTCAAGGACCGGTCACCGAAGGAAGCGGCGAGAGAAGCGTTCGACCGCCAAAAAGAGCGCAGCCAAGCCACTCCCGCCATCTTGCCGGACATCCCTCCACAGGACTTCCAACCCTGTCGAGGTTCAAGTCCTCTCATCCGCATAGCCGCCCCGCCTGCTGCCTCGTTCTTTCCTCGCGAGCCGGGTCAACGCCAGGGCTTACGCGAGCCCCGGTGCCTCGATCTCACGGCCGCGGCGGAGATAGCCTGAGACGAGGCGGATGAGGAAAAGGCCAAACTTCGGGTTCTGGTAGTAGAGCTCGAGGACCCTGTCGCCGGTGATCGTCGCGAGGCGGCAGTCGTCTGCGCAGATCGCCGTGACCGTGCGTACCTGCTGCGGTGCGAAGAGGCCGATCTCCCCGAAAACGTCCCCCGCCGACAGACGCTTGTGAAGCTCCGGAAAGTCGACGTGACCACTATCGATCACGTATAGCTTGTCGGGCGCGTCGCCGGCCCTGAAGAGCACGTCGCCCTCGGGATGATCCTCGCCCTTCATGTACGGGACGAGGGCCTCGAGCGCGTCCGCGTCACTGGCGCCCCGCACTGCCGCGATGAGCCTCTGGAGCTCGCGTAGGCGGAGAACGTTGAGTGGGAGAAGGCAGGCATGGAGAACCAGGATCGGGTAGACCCTCCCGAAGACGCCGTAGTGCAGACCGAGAAGCGCGTAGGTGATGAAGGCCATGTTGCTCGTGATCGCGACGATCCGCAGCGGGATCATCGTCTTCATGAAGAACGAGCAGAACACGAGAGTCGCAGCGACCCAAGCGGCAACGACGATCCACATTTCGCACCTCGACGGAAGAGGGGCCAGGCGTTCGGGATT